>JBKKDE010000347.1:0-2719 GCA_046708665.1 Candidatus Zixiibacteriota bacterium
GCCGGAGATTGGCGCCGGTCGTTTCGGTGAGTGGTTGGCGAACAATGTCGATTGGGCGTTGTCGCGCGAGCGTTTCTGGGGTACGCCGTTGCCAATCTGGGTATGCGCCGGATGCGGCGAGAAGACCGCGGTTGAGTCCGTGGCCGACCTCAGAGCGCGCGGGTCGCATATCATGGAGCCACTCGATCTTCACAAGCCGTATGTCGACGAAATCACGATCACGTGCGCGAAGTGCAAAGGCGAGATGCGACGCGTGCCCGATGTCATCGACGTGTGGTTTGATTCAGGCGCGATGCCGTATGCGCAGTGGCATTATCCATTTGAAAACAAAGAACGATTCGATCAACTATTCCCTGCTGATTTCATCACCGAAGGCGTGGATCAGACACGTGGTTGGTTCTATTCGCTGCACGCGATTTCCACCGTTCTCATGGATCGTGTGTCGTTCAAGAATTGCCTGGTCATGGAGTTCATTGTCGATAAGCAGGGTCGTAAGATGTCAAAGACACGCGGCAACGCGGTTGATCCGTGGCAAGTAATCGCTTCCGACGGCGCCGATGTTCTTCGCTGGTATATGTTGGCCGTGTCGCAACCCTGGCTGCCGACGCGTTTCGACACGGCGTCTGTGACCGAAGTGCGCAATCGCTTCTTCGACACCTGGCGGAACACGCTTGCTTTCTATCAGTTGTATGCCGGGATCGACAAGATCGACGCAGCCGCGCTTATTTCACGGCCCGTGTCGACGAACGAATTCGATCGCTGGATCACATCGCGCACCGCAAGTGTGACGGCGATAGTCGATAAGGCGTACGGGGAGTACGATCTTACCCGCGCGGTACGCACCATTGCCGACTTTGTCGTGGATGATGTTTCGAATTGGTATGTGCGCCTCAATCGCCGCCGGTTCTGGGGCTCGGACAATGACGAGGATAAACTTGACGCTTACGCGACTTTGGCGCGTACTCTACTGACGATCTCGAAATTGGCAGCACCGTCGGCGCCATTTTTTGCGGACCACTCTTATCGCGAGTTGATGGCCGCTGCAATCGGGAAGCCGGCTCATCCGACCTCAGTTCACTTGACGGATTTTCCGGATGCGAATAAATCCCAGATCGACATCGCGCTTGAGGAGCGTATGGCTGCGGCGCAGCAGGCTGTGAGTTTGGGGCGTGCCGGCCGTGCCAAGACGCGCTTGAAAACTCGCCAACCGCTGGCGGAGGCAGTGATTGTGATCCCGTCCGGCTGGAACAAGGACGTCCTCGACCCGGTTAGGGCATTGGTCGAAGCGGAGCTCAATGTCAAACGCGTGAGCGTCCGCGATTCGGTGGATGGAATCGGCACACTGGGCCTTAAACCGAATTTTGCCGGGCTGGGCAGCCGGGTCGGGCAACGGATGAAGGAATTGCAGAAGATTGTTGGCGCGTGGGATAGCAAAACTGCGGAGGATTATCGTCGGACTCAATCGGCGACAGTTGAACTTGAGGGCGGCTCCGTTGTACTAGGTGCGGGTGATTTGGTGATAGACATCACACCTGCTGACGGCTATCATTGCGAGTCTGATGGGCGGCTGATCGTAGGAATCGACACCCGACTTACCGAAGAGCTGGTTTCCGAGGGATTTGCGCGAGAGTTGATCAATCGCGTGCAGAATACACGCAAGAAGTCGGGATTGGCGGTTACCGACCGTATCATGCTGACTGTCCGGAGCACAGCGAAGGCAGTCTCAGGAATTCGGGGGTTTGCCGATAAGATCAAGGACGAAACGCTGGCGGTGGAGTTCCATTTGTCGGATCGTCCCGCCGCCGACCTTGAAGGAGAGAAAGTCGACTTGAACGGTGAACCGGCGACCATCGCCATAACGCCGCGACGCGCATAAGGCAACGCAGGAGACGACACTAGTGAACAAGAAAGAACTGAAGAAATTCGAAGAGTTGTTGTTGGCCAAGCGAGATGAGTTGGTTGGCGACATCGGGCACTTGCGCAAAAACGCGATGGATTCGACTCCGACCGAAGCGGCGGGTGATCTGTCCACTCATGCCTACCACATGGCCGATCAGGGCACCGATGCCGAAGAACGCGAGAAGTCATTCTACTTTGCGTCGAAGTCGGGGCGCTTCCT
Organism: Candidatus Zixiibacteriota bacterium; assembly: GCA_046708665.1. Taxonomy (GTDB): domain Bacteria; phylum Zixibacteria; class MSB-5A5; order WJJR01; family WJJR01; genus JACQFV01. The sequence goes on from JBKKDE010000347.1 coordinate 2,120, forward strand.
CTATCACATTGACGAGGCACTGCGCCGCATCCAGGATGGCACCTACGGCAAGTGCGAGGGATGCAGCAACGACATCTCGGTCGCGCGTCTCGAAGCCGTACCGCATGCGCGTTTGTGCATCGCGTGTAAAGAGAAGGACGAACAACAAAAGGCGCGTGGAGTTGGCGACGCCACCCTGTAATGCACTCCCACTTTCCTGACAATCCGTTGTCTGACACACCCACACATACAGCAGCCACTCACCCGTTGCGGGCGATGTGGCTGTTGCTTTTGGTGGTCGTCGTACTCGATCAACTGACGAAGTTTCTCGTCGTATCATCGATGGATCTCTACGAGAGTATACCTGTGCTTGGAGATTTCCTCCGGTTCACCTACATCCGTAATCCTGGCGGCGCCTTTGGGTTGCGCTGGGAGCATGTCTCGGTGTACTACATCGCCGCCGGAGTAGTCATTGTCTGGATTACTTGGCAGATCTTCCGTGAGGGTCACACGCGTCGTATGTCGATGTGGGCATTGACGCTGATACTCTCAGGCGCGATTGGCAACCTGATCGATCGGGTACTACAGGGCGAAGTGGTCGATTTTGTCGATTGTGAGTTC
>JBKKDE010000348.1:0-3790 GCA_046708665.1 Candidatus Zixiibacteriota bacterium
ACTCAGGCAATTCGACAGCACGCCGACGACAACGACCAACCAGTTCATCATTAAGTGCTCGGGCCAAGTCGGAAATGGAACCAGCACACCCAGAGAAAAGCTCCACGTTGCTAGTGGGAACATCCGCGCCGATGGATGTGTCATCGGCTCCAATATCGCATGCACCTCCGATGAGCGACTCAAAGAGAAAATTCACACCCTTGATGATGCACTTGACCTTGTCGGGGAATTGCGAGGCGTAGAATATCAGTGGAAAGCTACAGCGAAACAAAAGCGAAACCTGCCCGAAGGAGAACAGATTGGCCTAATTGCTCAGGAAGTCCGCGACGTTGTTCCGCAAGCGGTGATCGAGCAATCTGACGGCTACCTGGCTGTCGATTACGCACGGCTTGTGCCACTCTTGATTGAAGGGATGAAGGAGCAGCAACGGCAGATTGATGAATTAAGGGCGATGATGCGCCAGGCGGAGCCATAGGGGCCACTCGCGAGCGGCCACCGCGCGAGCAAAAGCCCCCACCAAGGAAGCAATGGTAGCACAGGTTTTCAGCCTGTAATTTGGTGGGACAATCTTTAGCCCCCCCTACTTCAGGCGCTCAATCCCGATAAATCACCTATATTACCTCCGTCACAGGTCGTCCGAAACTAAACGTGCCGTACAACTAATCTGATGCACTACCTCCGGAGGTTGCCGTGAAACGCACTCTGCTCTTCATCCTCGTCGCGCTGTGCCTCGTTGCCTCAACGGCAGGCGCCACAGTGCCGCCCATGATCACTGTTCAGGGGAAGTTGACCGATGCGGGTGGCTCCCCGCCGTCCCCGGGAAACAAGAGCTTCGAGTTCCGCATCTTCGATGCATCCACACTCGGAACACAACTGTGGCCGCTCCCAACTCCGGCAGGGGAAGCGCAAACGATCGCCACCGATGCCAATGGTTTATGGAGTGGTCTGCTTGGGACAGTCAATCCCCTCAATGACGCCGTCTTTTCAGCGTCGGATTGCTGGCTCGAGATAACAGTCGGTGTCACGACTCTGCCACGATCGCATCTCGTGACGGTGCCACACGCCTTTCGCGTCGCAACGGTCGATGGCTCGTCCGGCGGGACAATTACAAGTAGTCTATCCGTTGGCAGCGGGAACACGAACAACGGAGTGCACAGCCTCGCGGTGGGCCAGAACACCGCCGTCAACGCCGATTTTGCTTCCATTGCGGGCGGGGCCGACAATTTCGTCGAAGGTAACTACGGCGTTGTCGGGGGTGGCCAGGGCAATGGGGCCACGGTTGACTATGCGACGGTCTCAGGCGGCCAGAACAATCTCGCCGCCGGCGACCATGCGACCGTCGGAGGCGGCGGAAATAATGTCGCGCCTGGCATTTTCTCGCACATCGGCGGTGGCGGAGGTTATGAGGCGGCCGATGCCAACACGACTCTCGGCAACTACTCAGTCATCGGCGGGGGAAGCCGGAATCTCGCGTTCGGGGCGCTCTCCTGCATTTCGGGCGGCTATCGGAATTACGTGTCAGGTTACCAAGCCGCCATCGGGGGTGGAGGAGACGATACCGCCTGGGCAGACTATTGCACCATCGCGGGCGGGGCACTCAACACGGCCGCCGGCAATGGAGCGACGATTGGAGGCGGCGGGAGAAATGTTGCGCGTGGGCATTATTCGACCGTCGGGGGTGGTGGCGGAGAAAATCCAGCGGACTCCAACGCGGCGATCGGAAACAACTCCACCATCGGCGGCGGACGCCGCAACCTCGCCAGCGGGGATTCGTCGACGATCGCGGGCGGAGTCGGCAATACGGCGATTGGTCTCAACTCGACTATCGGAGGAGGATCTGACAATATCTCCGGAGCACCAGCATCGGCCAAGGGTGAGGGTGAGACCATAGTGGCTGGAACTACAGTCGGCGGTGGCGAATCGAACCAGGCCACAAGGCAATATGCCACAGTCGGCGGTGGTGAATTGAATCAGGCCATAGGACCACGAGCCACAGTCGGCGGCGGCCAGTCGAACCAGGCCACAAGCGACAATGCGACGGTCGCGGGCGGGGCCAACAACATTGCAAGCGGCTTCACGTCCAGCATTGGCGGAGGATTTAACAACGTTGCAAGCGGCGGTATGTCCAGCGTTGGCGGAGGATCGGACAATAACGCCAGCGGTGAGCGCACAACCGTCGCAGGCGGGGCAGCCAACGCGGCATCTGGTCAGGATGCAGCGGTGGGGGGAGGAAACTCAAACACCGCGGCGGGTGGCTTCTCCACGGTGGCCGGAGGGTTTGCCAATATAGCCCGTGGCGAGGGAGCTACCGTCTCGGGCGGAAGCATCACTCAGATAGCCGACACAAATTACGCGCAAGGCACTTGCGCCACCGTTCCCGGGGGCCGACGCAATGGCGCTGTCGGAGATTTCTCCTTGGCGGCTGGGTATAACGCGCACGCGAATCATCGCGGCTCAATCGTCATCGCCGCCAATGGGTCGAATTCCGGGTCGGACTCGATCCGCTCGGGTGCCCCGGATCAGATAGTCCTGCGCGCCGACAGTGGCCTGTTTATCACCAATGCTGCTGGCATCGCGACATTCACCGTCGGCCAGCTGATCAGCACCACGGCTGGCGCTCCGGGAGCGCATCTTACGACCTCCGGAGTCTGGACCAATGCCTCCAATGCCGCGAACAAAGAAAACTTCACAGACCTTAATCGGGAAGATCTGCTCGACAAGGTCACCGCTCTGCCGATTACGCAGTGGAACTACAAGGGTGATCCAGTCAACGTCACCCACATCGGCCCGGTCGCGCAGGACTTCTACCGACTCTTCGGCGTAGGTGGGGACGACAAGACTATCTCGACAATTGACCCTTCCGGCATCGCCCTGGCGGCGATTCAGGAGCTGACACGGCGCGTGCAGGAATTGGAAGCGGAGCTTGCGGAGATGAAGCAAAAGAAGTAATCGATGACGAACTGCGCCGTGGCAGGCTAAGGCCCGCTCAACTCTGTTGAAAGTCTGGGCTACGATTGCTCTCATAGCACAGGCTTTAGCCTGTGATATGATGGAGAGCGGCTCAGCCCTGCCCTTTTCACGCGCTCCATTCCAGGATAATCACCTATATTAGCCCCGTCACACACGCCTTCCGAACCAAGACGCGCCATACAAGAACGCAATCAAATGTTCCACCCCCGGAGGTTCCCGTGAAACGCACTCTGCTGCTTGCCCTCGCCGCGCTGTGCCTACTATCCACAATGGTCCACGCGACAGTGCCGCCATACATCACCGTACAAGGGAAATTGACCGATGTCGCCGGCACGCCCTTACCGCCGGGAGCCAAGACTTTCACATTCCGCATCTTCAATGCGAATGCTGGAGGTGTGCAGGTATGGCCCGGAGGCGGGGGAGAGGTCCAATCGATAACGTCCGGAGCCGATGGACTTTGGATCGGCTTGCTCGGTGCGACTGATCCACTCAATGAACTCGTATTTGCAGATTCGCTCCGTTGGCTGGAAATTGATGTCAATGGTACAACTCTTCCACGTATCCGCCTCGTGACTGGTCCGTACGCTTACCGCGTCGCGACTGTGGACGGTGCGTCAGGTGGGACTATCAAGAGCAAAGTCTCGATTGGTCCTGGCCACTCGAACACAGGCGCAGATGGATTCGTAGCTGGTAACGGGAATCAATTGGGAGGAGACTATTCGGCAATCGGTGGCGGTTCTCTAAACACCACGGCAACCGGTTCTGCGACTATTGCAGGCGGACAGCAGAACAACGCATCCGGGTTTGCGTCGAGCATTGC
>JBKKDE010000349.1:0-5096 GCA_046708665.1 Candidatus Zixiibacteriota bacterium
AAGTCCCATCAGGAGCTATAGGGAAGCATATGCAAACTGAGATCACGGCTGGTCGGCGATTCTGCTCCGGATTCGCTCTTAAATCTTGGAATTGGTGACACAAGAGAAAGCCCGCGGAGGATCTCGACTCCACGGGCTTCACATCTGATTGTGCTCACTGAATCACGGACACGGATTGCAGAACTCCGTCGCAGCGTTCGCGCCGCGGAATGCAACGTTGACGATTGTGACCACGTCGAGTATATCAGTGGCTCCGGAACAATTAGCATCAGTCGTCTCATACGGACATGAGGCATTCGGATCGGGAATGGGTGAAAATCCCCGAAAGGCAGCATTGATGCAGGCGACTACATCCAGAATGTTCGTGACGCCATCGCATGCCGGAGCGGAAGCCGGGTCGGCGTGGCAGTCGCAGGCACAAGCGCAAAACTCGTCGATAGTGCCGTCACAGTCGTCATCAATCCCATTACAGATTTCAGTCGCTGACGGATTGACAGCCGCATTCGAGTCGTCGCAGTCCGTATTGTCTGCGACATAGCCGGGCGGTTGCCCTGCTTGAGGAACGTACACGGACGGATTGCCGAACCCGTCGCCATCGGCATCCTGATACCACACCGACGTGCTGGCCGTGTCAATAGACGCGTAAACGAGTACAGCGCCCGTCAAACCTGCGTAAGCGGGCGCGCCAACGGCAAACGCACCAGCGACGTCATCGGCAACCCGTCCAACACCAGCGACCGCAGATCCGAATTCCGCGTTGCTGGCAAGACCTCCGATCGTGCGGTCCAATGGATAGGGCGGAGAGCTGTTTCCACGAAAAAGATATGCACGCCCGGCATCCGTTCCGGCGTTCTTGTCGAACGGCGCCCCGACAGTCCACTCTGCCCGCCCGTCGCCATCAAGATCTCCGACTCCATCGAGTGCGGTGCCAAACTGATCATCGTTATTCTGCCCGGGGGCATATGAGAAATCAGCAACCGCGTCTGGCGGATTACCGCCCTGATAGGCATAGGCTTTCCCCGCGTCCGCGGAGGACCCGGAATTGTAGCCGGTCGCACCGACCGCAAGGTCATCGAGACCGTCGCCGTTAACGTCTCCGAGACCGGCGCACGCGATACCGAAGAAGTCATGCGCGTTCTCTCCGGTCAGAATCAAATCGGGGATCGAGTCAGGGGGGTTACCACCATAGAACACATAGACTCGGCCAATATTGGTGAGGGACGGCCCGTCGTAGCTGTAGGCCCCGACGGCAAAGTCGTCGTGTTGATCATTGTTGCATCGGCCAATCCCGGCGATGGCGAAACCGAAGCGCCCTCCGTTGGACTTTCCCAGTATGGTTAGATCCGCAATGGTATCGGGGGAAGCTGATCCGAAGTAGACATAGACTTTGCCGATATCGCTCTGAGATCCGGAGTCCGCTTTGAAGGCCCCAATGGCCCAATCATCGAAGCCGTCGCCGTTGACATCTCCCAGCCCCACAACCGTCGACCCGAATTGATCGAGGCTTTCCTCCCCATAAAACGTCAGGTCCGCCGTCGTGTTGAACGGATCGCCACCCAGATACAAGAGCGCCTTTCCTGCCTGGGGTCCGAGATCGTTGCTGAACGGAGCCCCGGCAAGAATGTCGTCGAACCCGTCGCCATTGATGTCGCCGATCCCGGCGACATCACCTCCGAGAAAATCCCCAGCAGTACCGACTGCAGCCCAGTCGACTGAGGAATTGAACGACGCACTACCCAAGAATACGTAAATTTTACCAGCGGCACTCCCTCCCTCGTCGTTAACATTGGCCCCGACAACGACATCCGCGTGTCCATCGTTGTTGACATCCCCAGCGCCAGATACGCTGAATCCGAATTGGTCGCCCGTCGCCTGCCCCACCAGTGTGCCGAGACTGGCAAGCGAGTCGATTTCCGCGGAGGAGTTTGAGGGAAACGCAAGCAGAACGCTCGCGATGGAAAGGAAGCGGCGAAAACGAGTTTCGAGTCCTTGAGTCATATTACGTCTCTGGAGATGCTACAGGCGGGCATGGTATCACCATACCCACCTGTGCGGTTGGGCACGAGAGGAGACCTTTTTTGAATTACTGACTACTCCTGTGACAGATGCTGCTCACTCGATCGTCACGCTGGCACAGTCCGAAGAACTCGCTGCACCGCAGGTCGCTGTGGCACACACTTCATAGGTGCCCGGTGGCACGTTTGGAGGAACAGGGAACTTCCGAGAACGAGCGGCGGTTTGACCGGCGTTCAATGAGATGTAAAACGTAACCGGCGGGACGGGAAGGCCTGCGTTCAACTCAACCGTCAATTGGACACGGCAACGTTCGGTTCCGCAATTCGTGAGTTCCGCCGAGAACTCAACCCAAGTTATGCCAGCGCTATCGGGGCCGGCAGTCGGTGTCAATTCGAGGTCAAGTTCAACGCACTCGTCAGCGGCCGCCACGCCCGGCAACAGGGGCAGGCAGACGATCGCGGCGAACAGGATAAAGCGTTTTAACATTGCAACCTCCTACGGGTTATGGGGTTTGAGTCAGTACTTTGATTGCATTTTCTAATGTGGACATCCGGCATCACACGGACACTACTGCTGACTTCACTGAGTAAGAGCGCCAATCCGGTAGATAAAGTACAGAGATAGTGCGATATAGATTGCTGCCTTACGGCCAGATCAATGTAATCTCGACCGGAGTACGTGTGACTAATATGTGACTGATCACCCGGGCGTCAATCGATTTATTCGTGAATTGTCATGCATGCAGCAGGGGTCTCCTCTCTGGTGGCGCAGGCTTCAGCCTGCGTCCCGGCCGAAGGCCGGGGACGTAATTCCGCGAACAACATTTTTGCAGCACTAAGGACACGGATTGCAGAACTCCGTCGCCACATTCGCGCCGCGGAAAGCCACATTGACCATCTTAGTGACATCGACAATCTCAGTTTGGCCGGAGCAATTCACATCGGTCGTCTGATACGGACAATTCCCATTGGGATCGAGAATCGCCGCCGCCCCGCGAAAAGCCACGTTGATGACCTGGCTCACATCGGTCACAGTCTGCATGCCATCGCATGCGCCGAGCGGAGAGGGGTCGCCATGGCAATCGCATGCACATCCGCCGCTTCCCGCGCCATACCAGAATCCAATGCCCATTTGGTAATTTGGCGAAGAAGCCGCACCGGCGACCGCCTGCCCGATCGACGCGCCCATCTGGTAGTTCGTCGATGTCGCATTGACGGTTCCGCCGCCGTTGATCGAGTACCAATCGATGGAGTAAGTCGAAGCGCCTGCTGATGCCTCCGGGAGGGATACCATCGCATCTTGCGACGGTGCGTCAAGCGTCGTCGGCTGCACCGTTGACATCGGCTGGACTTGAACGTCTGTCTCGCCCTTCGTCGCGCCTCGACTTGGCACTACGACCTGTTGATCACCCTGCTGTTTGGATGCACCCGCTCCCAACAAAAGCGGTGTCGCCAACAGGAAGATGAATGCGGCTTTAGTATGTCTTGTCATAACATCCTCTCGGTCTCACTTCGGTTGGGTGGCCTGCGCACGGATCATCTCGCGCAACTCGGCAATCTGCGACTGCATCGTCTCCACAGTCTGTGTCAGTCGCTCCTTGTCTTTCGACAATGCCTGGACAGCAATCATCAGAATGCCCACCTGATCGCCGGAATTGATGGTCGTGGGCGTTCCGCTGGTGCCGACATCGTCCTTGCCAAAGGCAGCGAAAAACTCCTGGGCCATCGGACCGTAGTGGCGGAACTGCTGCGGGTCTTGACCTTTGTAGTTCCAACTCGTCAGGTCAAGGTCGCCGATCTTCTTCAGCACTTCCGCTCCGACCACGGGACGGAAATTCTCTTTCATGTTTTCATCTGAGGTAAAAGTGTAAGCGACCTGACCCTCGATCACTGTAACCAGAGTGTTCCCCAGGCGAATTTTGTTGCTCGCATTCACAGTAGCGTCAGCGCCGATTACAGTGGCGTTCGTCAGGTTACCGGCGGAGACTTCTGCGTTGTAGCCCATTGCGGTGTTGCCGGTCCCTATAGTGTTGGCAGTCAGCGCGTCATTGCCGAAAGCCGTGTTGTTGCCGCCGATGGTGTTGTTTGAGAGTGTAAATCTCCCGTACGCGCAGTTGCCGCCGCCGGTGGTGTTGTTGAGCAGCGCGTTACTCCCGTACGCGTTATTGCTGAAGCCGGTGGTGTTGTTGGTGAGCGCGCTGTACCCGTAAGCGCTGTTGTGGAAGCCCGTGGTGTTGGACTCCAGAGCGCTTGACCCGTAAGCGCTGTTGTTGTCGCCGGTGGTGTTGGATGACAGCGCGTTACGCCCGTAAGCGCTATTGAGATCGCCATTGGTGTTGGAAGCCAGTGCGAAGGCTCCGTAAGCGCTGTTGCTGAAGCCGGTGGTGTTCAGACCTAGCGCTTGGGATCCCGTCCCCGTGTTGTTAGTTCCCGTGATGGTCAGGTTGCCGGCGCTTAGGCCAATGAACGTATTCCCACCCCCTCGATTGTGGATGAACAGCGAGCCGGACTTCAGAATATTCCCTGCCGTAGCCGAGGATTGGTCCAGTTCGATGTTGCCCCCCGTGACGGCGACGTCGCCACTGATGGTCCCACCCGTCGCCCCATCCACCGTCCCTGGGCGAAATGCGTATGCCACGGCCACCAACCGCGTGCGCGGGGTCATTTCCGGGTCAGGCGAGATAGTCAATCCGAGATAGGCATTGGCCTGATCGAGCGCCGCGTCGGGAATCGGGGTCACCGATCCGAGAAGCACACTGAATCGCCCTTCGGCATCGGGGGGCACGGACTGTGTTTCAGTCCATTGCTCGGCGCCACCAGCCGCCGCATCGAAGATGCGGAACTGGACGCTGGTGGGCACGATGATGGGCGTGCCGCCGCCGTCGGTGAGGACGCCCTGGTAGTTGATGAGTTGCGGGATCGCGTATGCTGTGGCAGCGCACATTGTGACGATCGTGATTACCAGAGCACTTGCAAGGCGGGAGAACATGTCAAACCTCCTGTTGAGTCTTGAATCGTGCACAGTTTTACATACCAATTCCGATTTTTGCGACTGGCAGGAACTCTTAAGGTGTATTCGAT
>JBKKDE010000350.1:0-3062 GCA_046708665.1 Candidatus Zixiibacteriota bacterium
TATTAATTCAATATATCACCAGTAGAAAGTGACGCCGCGGGCCTTGATCGCTCGGGGATAAAGATAACCAGTAGCCCCATTTCCGACAATCGATATCGAGTGTTTTTATCAACTTCCCCCTCTGCCACGAAGCCCCGAGCAAAGCGAATGGAGGGAGGCCCAGGCATCAGCCAGGGGTGAGGGGAGCCAAGTTTCGATTCACAACGAACCCTGTCCCAACGCCGTTACTTTTCTTAACTTTCGCCTTCTGTCCCGACCGACAGAGCCGATGAAACTATAGTATGTCTACGCAAACCCAGAGCATGCGCCAATCAAGCCACCACGACAGCGAACTCCGTCTTGGCATTGACGGTTGGAGCTACGCCGATCTCTTCCAGCCGGAAGCGCTGGCACGGCTGACAGATGCATTTCACGTCTACCTCGCGGCCACGGATTCCGAGACCGCACGACTGTTCGAGTCGTATCGCGAATCTCATGGTGCCAATCACACACCCGTGCAGGTCTCCGATGTCATCGTGCGTACTGCCGATCACATCGGATCATTCATTCAACGGCTCTTCAATCTCGATCAGAGCCCAGCGACTCAGGCACGCCAACGCGAGCTCCTGATCCCCAAAGCGCGCAAAGAGGTGATCAAGCGCCGGATCCTGAAGAAGCACCCTACCGCAGGGAGCATCAAGCCGCTCAGCGAATCCGAATCGAAGTCACTCTACACGTTCCTCGACCGCATCGGGCCGGCTGTTGGACTCGCCGACTATGAAGCCATAGTGGCCTCGGTCGCGCTGGCACTCTATGATCCCGGTGACCCACTCTTAACTGACTCCGATCGCGAATCAGTCGCCGACATATTCGAGCGCTTCTGCGCCAGCGAGTACTATGCGTCTCGCGCCCGGCACCCGTTGTCAGCATGGTCGCTCTGGCGCGAACCGGAGGACATGGACTACGAGCACGGGTTGGTGCCGCGCGTGCATCCCAGTGACGGGCTCGACTCCGAGTGGACCGGCCCGGACAATCGCCTGCGCTACCGAGATGGCTTCACGCTCACCGATCCGCGTATGAACCGTCGCCAGATCGACGCCGAAGTCGACTACTGCATCTTCTGCCACGAGCGTGAAAAAGATTCCTGCTCAAAGGGCCTGCGCGAGAAGGATGGTTCTGTAAAGAGAAACCCATTGGGCATTTCGCTCGACGGGTGCCCATTGGAGGAAAAGATCTCCGAAGCGCACTTGCTCAGGTCGCGCGGCAATGTCATTGGCGCACTGGCAGCAATCATGCTCGACAATCCGATGTGCCCCGGCACCGGCCACCGCATCTGCAACGATTGCATGAAGGCCTGCATTTTCCAGAAGCAGGAGCCGGTCAACATCCCGCAGATCGAAACCAACATCCTCACCGACGTCCTCGAATTGCCGTGGGGAGTGGAGGTCTACGACCTCCTCACCCGTTGGAATCCGCTCAACACGCGCCGTCCGCACCCCGCGCCATACAACGGCCTCGATGTTCTCGTCGTCGGGCTCGGCCCAGCGGGATACACGCTCGCGCATTATCTCACAAACGAAGGATTCGGCGTAGTCGGCATCGACGGCCTCAAAATCGAATCGTTGCCGAGTGACTGGGTTGGCGGCGAGGGGAAAATACCTAAACCGATCAAATCTGTCACTGAGATCAACCAACCGCTCGACGAGCGTGTTCTCGCCGGATTCGGTGGTGTCTCCGAGTATGGCATCACCGTGCGCTGGGACAAAAACTTCCTGACACTCCTGCATCTGTCGCTCGCGCGACGCGCCAACATGCGCATCTACGGTGGTGTGCGCTTCGGCGGCACGCTCACAATCGACGATGTCTACGAACGTCTCGGATTCAGCCACATTGCAATCGCGACCGGCGCCGGCAAGCCGACAGTACTCGATATCAAGAATCCGCTTCTCAAAGGCATTCGCATGGCCTCGGATTTCCTCATGGCTCTGCAACTCACCGGCGCATTCAAAGAGGACGCGCTCGCAAACTTGCAGATGCAGCTCCCCGCCATCGTCATCGGCGGCGGGCTGACGGCAACCGATGCTGCGACCGAAATGCTGGCGTACTATCCCGTCCAGGTTGAAAAAGCACTGAGCCGGTATGAAGCATTGGTCAAGGCCAACGGAGAATCCGCGTTTTGGAAGGGCTTGAACGAAGAAGACAGCGAAATACTGAACAAATATTTCTCCCATGCGCGTGCCATTCGCGAAGAACGCGAACGCGCCGCGAGCGAGGACCGTGTACCGAACATCATCGGCTTGCTCAGGCAGTGGGGTGGAGTAAAGATTGTTTACCGCAAAGATATGGCCGATTCTCCGGCATACCGTCTCAATCACGAGGAAGTCATCAAGTCGTTCGAAGAAGGCGTCTCGTTTGTCGAACGTCTGAGCCCGGTAGAAGCGAATCGCGGCCAGTCTGGTTCGCTCGAGAGTGTCGTATTTGAGAAGCAAGTCAAAGTCGATGGCAAATGGAAAGCGTCCGGCGAGTTCGTAACGCTCCCCGCCAAGACGATGCTAGTCGCCGCCGGAACAAGCCCGAACACGATCTACGAGCGCGAATTCCCCGGCACATTCGAGATGGACAAGTGGGGGCAGTTCTTCCAGCCGTACCGTCTCGCGTCGAATGGCAATGGCACGAAGCATCTCGTCAAGGCCGAGAAGGGGGAAGACGGATTCTTCACCTCGTACGATCGCGATGGCCGCACCATCAGCTACTACGGCGACAATCATCCGACGTACTCAGGCAATGTTGTAAAGGCGATGGCATCGGCGAAGCACGGCTATCAGCAGGTTGTCGCATTGTTTGAACAGGAATTGAAGTCACTCGATTCATCATCGCAATCCGTGCGCGATGAGAAGTGGAAGTCGTTGACCGCACGGTTGGACGATGATCTCCTTGTTCGTGTCGTACGCGTCGAGCGTCTCACGCCAACAATCGTGGATGTGGTCGTACGCGCCCCGCTCGCCGCGCGACGATTCCATCCCGGACAGTTTTATCGATTGCAAAACTTTGAACGATTCGCGCCGCTGCTCAACGGAACCCGT
>JBKKDE010000351.1:0-8314 GCA_046708665.1 Candidatus Zixiibacteriota bacterium
CCATAGATGATTCCGAAATTCGCCGGCTTGGCCAAGACGGCGAATTTCGGAATCATCTATGGTGTCTCGGCATTTGGCTTGTCGCAACAGTCCGAGATGAGCGTCGGTGAGGCAAAGACATTCATCGACACATACTTTAAGAAATACCCCGGCGTGCGCCGCTACATCGATGACACAGTCGCTCAGGCCCGCAAGGAAGGAATGGTCCGTACGCTGTTCGGGCGTCGGCGCTTTTTGCCAGACATCAACTCATCCAACCGTCAACTGCGCGAGTTCGCCGAACGCAACGCTGTGAACACTCCAATGCAGGGAACTGCAGCCGATGTTATCAAGAAGGCGATGATCGAAATTGATCGCCATTTGTATCAACATGGGAAACGGTCGGTTATGACTTTACAAGTTCATGACGAATTGGTATTTGATGCACCCAGGGCCGAGATCGATTGGCTGCGTGACTTGGTCAAGACAAGTATGGAAAATGTCGTGCGCTTGGATGTCCCATTGGTCGCCGACATTGGGGTGGGAGATAACTGGCTCGATGCAAAGTAGAAATTCACTCTCACGAACAATGTCGCGAAATCTCGCATTCGCCTTCGTATTCATCGGTAGCCTGTGCTGTGCGGTCACGGTTGCTGCCAATGAGAAAGACATTAACAGACTCCACTCTCTGGCATGGGACCAATGCCTCGATAGTGCGGTAGTTGTGCCTGCCGCACGGTATGCGCCATACGCGTATAGGTCGGTAGCAGTCCATCATCCCGAAATCTACTTGCGAGCCGACGAGTACGTCTCGATTGCCATCGAAGACCTACCCGGGAGTCGCTTGGCGTACCACACCGTTGATGTGAGAGATGTTGAATTGTACCTCCGTTTGGCGCGACGCGAAACTAAGGGTGGGTCATTCAGCTGGGACATGTTCGCCATTACTCCCGACAGTATCTACGATGCCGGTTCACCACGTACGGCTCAAGACTGGTTCGACATGCGCGCGCCGTCGGTAGCAATTCTTTTGAGGGCTGCTTCGCCGCGGCTATCAACGTTTGAATGTGCGCTGCTTCGGCATTCGCAGTTGACGAGAACCGGAGTCTTCTCCGATGACCTGTTCGTCGCTGTCGACAAGGACGGTGTCGGGTACTTGGCTACGGATACCTCACTTTGGATTGCTGGTTTGTCAAATCGGCCAGTCAAGAATTGGGGAAAGGTCAGACCGGTCCTGATCATCGGTAAGGCGTCGGTCTATTCTGTGCTCTCAAACCGTGACGACCGGGCATCCGACCCTCACTTGGACCGCATTCTCGCACGTCTGGGGAAACCCGCGAGACTGTCGTTCGGGAAAGACGACAACCGACGGCTGTCACAATTACAAAGCACAACGACTCTCGCAGATTCATCGGCTATGGTCTTGGCAGCGCTCCTCGCCTCCGGCTTGTTTGACCATACCCAACCTGCGGTTGAGACCGCGTGGACCAGCTACACCAACGCAGGGTCGAAATGTCCCTCGTGCGCCTCGCTCCTGCTCAACCAATCAGTATTTTGGGCCAATCGGCTCAGTCGGCGCTGTGCGGAGTTGGCGACCGCAATCGGTCCGACTCTGCAGCTCGAGACATTGTCGCTCACGGAGAAAAAGTACCTGAGCTGGGTTGGAAGAAGGATCAATCCGCGCGATTCCAGCGACATGAGTACGGAGGCGTGGGGCGGAATTTGGTCCTATGATCTGCTGACTACGTCAATTGACGACAACGCGCGTACCAGAGCTGGCTCGAGTGCCTCCCAAGCGATGGCGATGTCAGCGGCACTTGATTTGGCAGGAATCGAACATTATCAGCTGGGAGTCAGGCTTGGCGACCTACAAGTACCTGATCAACAGTGGCTCTTCGCCGACAACGGACGATATCAGTTTAACTTCGGAATCTGGCGAGGCATTTCGGATTCATTGTGGCAGGGGCGCCGACAGATTACGCTCCTTACAACCGGCTACACAGTTCGCGGTGTCGCTACACGAATCGAGCAAGACGGTTTCTGCTCACCGTTGGATCCGCTGACGATTGTCGGGCATCTCACACGTATTTCGCGCGAGCTCCCCCACGCATCCTTGGTGCTTATGTCGCCTAACGGAGAGACAACCACGCTCCAAAATTTCCTCGCCGGGCTGACGGAGGAACACTTTGTCCCGGCATCATGCCCCTGGCCGTCATTTCCCTCTGAGAAACTGTAGCCGTTTTTAGCTTCCGTTTTGGCAATTGGTTCGGCATTCTTGAACTGTGTCGGGCCATAAAGTCAAAGCTCCAGTCCCAGTCATCGGTGTCACGGGGGCTATTGGATCCGGAAAGACTTCGGTCGCACGACTGTTTGCTGATTGGGGGGCGATCACCATCTCGGGTGATGAGGTCGGTCACCACGTGATTGCAACCTCCCGCCCCATCCAAAAAAAACTCGCCGCATCATTTGGGGACGATGTCTTCACCAATGGCGCTCTCAATCGAGCTCTGCTGGCTCGCCGCGCATTGGCTACCCCATCCGGTGTTCTCAAGCTCAATGGAATCGTGCACCCAGAGCTCATCCGCCACATCAATCGCGCGATTCGCGACGGGGCACGAAATCGCTCGGCTCGGGCAGTCGTGGGCGATGCGGCCCTCTTGGTCGAATGGGGCATAGGAAAGATCCATTGGGACTATCTGGTGGGTGTCTCGGCCCCATACGATGTGCGCGTCCGCCGACTCCGGGCGAGAGGACTGACACTCGCCCAAATTCGCCGATTTTCCGCCGCGCAGATGCCTTGGCAGAAGAAGCGACCGCATTGCGATTTCACTGTCAAAAACGATGCTTCCATGTCGATTTTGCGACGACGGGCGCGACTTTGTTGGGATAAAATGCTATCATCGGAGTAACGGGAGGACAAGTCAACACGAGCACGGATATCGCCCATGACCAGACAAAACCCATACATGTTCAACATCGATCAGCTCACACAGAAGGCTCTCGACATCCGTCGGGATATCATCGCCATGCTCGTCGAAGCCAAGTCCGGACATACCGGCGGTCCGTTGGGGTTCGCGGATATCGCCACCGCACTATTCTTCAATGAACTGGTCTTTGACCCGAAGAACCCAAAGTGGCCCGACCGTGACATGTGGTTCTATTCCTTTGGCCATGTCACGCCCATTCATTACAGCGCGCTGGCGGAAGCTGGCTTCTTCCCCCTCAAAGACCTGATGAAGTTTCGAAAATTCGATGGCCACTTGCAAGGGCATCCTTCGAATCTCGACTCACCGGGCATCGAAGTGTCATCGGGTTCGCTTGGTCAGGGGTTGTCAATCGCGTTTGGCGTGGCGTACGGTTCCCGCATGGATGGCCATCCTCGACGCGCGTATGCCCTCATGTCAGACGGCGAGCAGCAGGAAGGTTCGATTTGGGAAGCGGTCATGTCCGCGGGGCATTACAAACTGGACAATCTGTGCGCGGTGATTGACTACAACGACATTCAGATAGACGGACGCATCGAAGATATCATGGGGATTGCGCCGTTGGCGGACAAGTACCTGGCGTTCCGCTGGCACGTGATCGAGATCGACGGCCACGACTTCAAGCAAATACTCGCTGCGTTCGAAGAGGCACGCGCCACCAAAGGCAAGCCAACCGTGATTCTCGCCCGCACCATTATGGGACGCCCAATCAGCTTCATGAATGACAATTACGAGTGGCACGGGAAGCCACCGACGAAGGATCAGGGTGAGAAGGCGCTCGTGGAACTCGGGACATCACTCCAGGAGTGGTCCACCCATTTGCTGAATAACTAAGAATGAGTCTGGAGCACATACGCATGCCTGAGATGAAGAAGACACGCGAAGGATTCGGTCGCGCCCTCGTTGAACTTGGGCGCAGCAATCCGGATGTCGTTGCGCTCGTTGGCGACCTATCCGAATCAACTATGGTCAGTTTCTTCGCTAAGGAATTCCCCGACCGCTTCATTCAGATGGGCGTCGCCGAACAGAACATGATGAATACGGCCGCTG
This sequence comes from Candidatus Zixiibacteriota bacterium, assembly GCA_046708665.1. Taxonomy (GTDB): domain Bacteria; phylum Zixibacteria; class MSB-5A5; order WJJR01; family WJJR01; genus JACQFV01. Next base: position 4,014 of record JBKKDE010000351.1, read on the forward strand.
GCCTGTCGCTGCTGGGCAAGATACCCTTCCTCTCGACATATGGGGCATTCGCGACGTGCCGATGCCTTGATCAGATCCGCGTCACCGTTTGCTACTCCGACCTAAACGTCAAGATAGGTGGCGCGCACGGCGGTATATCCGTTGGGCCCGACGGAGCGACACACCAGGCCATGGAGGAAATCTCGATCCTTCGCTCACTGCCTCGTATGAAAGTGATTGTACCTTGCGACTTTGAAGAGACGCGTAAGGCAACCCACGCGGCGGCGGAAGTCTGGGGCCCAGTCTACATCCGGTTCGGACGTGAAAACGTCCCCGTTGTGACAACTCCCGAGACACCGTTTGAGTTCGGCAAGGGACTGCAGTTGCGCGAAGGCGGAGATGTGGCGCTGATCGCATGCGGCGTAATGGTCTACGAGGCGCTTGAAGCCGCCGACGCTCTGGCGAAGAAGGGCATCGAGGCACGCGTGATCGACCTGCATACTGTCAAGCCCATCGACCGTGAGATTATCCTGCGCGCCGCCGAAGATTGCGGGGCCATCGTGACCGCCGAAGAACACCAAATCAATGGCGGACTGGGCGGGGCGGTCGCAGAAGTCGTGGTGCGCGGCAATCCGGTGCCGATGGAACTCGTCGCCGTGGATGATCGCTTCGGCCAGTCGGGCGCTCCCGATGAACTCATGGCCGCATTCGGGCTCAAGTCGCGCGACATTGTCGCGGCAGTAGATAGAGTCATCAAACGCAAATTGGCACGGGTCTTCTGATCGGACTGGTTGATTATGCTTCCTCATGCTACACTGACAGTGGATATGCCGACCGTTGCGCCGCCGACAAGTCTGTCCATCCGGATGATGAGTCTGGGCACCGAATCAGCATTTGAGGTTCTCGCCAGAGCTCGCGAACTCGAGAAGACCGGTCGCAGTGTCATCCATCTCGAAATCGGCGAACCCGATTTCGCGACCCCAGCCCACATTATTGAAGAAGCTGTCAAGGCGCTCCGTGCCGGCGAGACTCACTATGGACCCTCCGCGGGAATGCCGGACACCAAGGAAGCCATAGCCCGCTACGTTCGTGAAACTAGAGGCGTAAACGTCGGTCCAGATTGGGTGGTGGTCACTCCAGGGGCGAAGCCGATCATGTTCTTCGCCATCTTTGCACTGGTTGATCCGGGTGACGAGGTCATCTATCCAAACCCAGGGTTTCCGATCTACGAGTCCGTCATCCGATTTGTCGGCGGACGGCCCATTCCGATTCAACTCCGCGAGGAGAATGACTTCCGCGTCGACGTCGAGGAGTTACGCTCCAAGGTAACCGACAAGACCAAACTGATCATTGTCAACTCTCCGCACAATCCGACAGGGGCTATGCTCACTCGCCACGATCTCGATGTGGTTGCCCAAATTGCACTCGAACGCGGTATCTACGTTCTGGCCGATGAGATTTACTCCGAGTTGGTTTACGACGGCAAGTTTGAGAGCATCCTTCATGCCAATCCCGACATCCTGAGGAACGTGATTCTCTTGGATGGGATGTCCAAGACATTCGCGATGACTGGCTGGCGATTGGGCTGGGGGATTATGCCGCCCCATCTCGCCGTCGCGGTCGCCCGCCTTCAGACAAATAGCAATTCCTGCACTGCGTCGTTCTCTCAAAAGGTCATTGGTCCCGCACTCTTTGGCTCCCGCACAGAAGTCAACGCGATGTGCGACGAGTTCCGGCATCGCCGCGACCTGATAGTGGATGGCCTCAACGCAATCCCGGGCGTTACCTGCCGCCGTCCGGCTGGTGCCTTCTATGTCTTCCCCAATGTCTCAAGCTTGGGAATGGCCTCTAAGGAAGTTGAACGGCGCCTTCTGGACGAAGCCGGCGTTGCCGCTCTCGCGGGGACCTCATTTGGGGCGCATGGCGAGGGGTACTTGCGGCTCTCATATGCCAACTCCCGCGATAACCTCCTTGAGGCGCTCAAAAGGATCGAGACCTGGGTCCGCAAGCAATAGTCCACGCGAATACTGACAAACTGTCATTGCCTTTCGCCTCCGAGAGTATTCGTAGTCATTTTTTTCTTGACAGGGAACTGGATTGCCCGACCTTGAGTTAGGTACGGTGGAGGTCTGCATTCTGGGGCCGCACACCGGGGGGCTTTAGGTCAGGTGGGCGGTCGCTGGGCAGGCGACCAGATCCTCACGCTCGTTGCCGCAAAGCAGCGCCCCCGTCGCGTCATCACGAATAGTCTGTTCCACTACGTTTAGTGGACGAGGTGGTTTGTATGACAGCAACTGGCGCCGATAGACGCGGGACCGACGCCCCAAAAGGGGGTGGCATGGAATTAATCTCATCGAAAAATCGGATCGGAGGCGATTCGTATAACTAATTGAGGTACAGCCGATTATGGCCGTTCCGTGTTGTGCATTTCTTGCACACCGGTGTGGAAATCGGCGAACATGACGATAATTCGAACGAGTATTGGCGCGCACACAAGGAGGGACCCTTGCGCAAATTCGTGAATGTATTCTGGGTGTTCAGCATCGCGGCTCTAATTCTTGCCGCGACTGCCTGGGCAGGCACCACCGGCAAGATCGCCGGAGTGGTGACCGACAAATCGACAGGCACGCCAATCCCAGGCGCGGCCGTCTCCATCGTCGGAACGACATGGGGAGCACTGACAGACGAAGAGGGACGCTTCGTCATCTTGAATATCCCGGTCGGGACATACGTCCTCAGGTCGGCGATCGTCGGGTTCACGGCGGTCGAAGTGAGCAATGTCGGCGTAAACGTCGACTTGACCACGGTTCAGGATTTCTCGATGGGCTCGGAAGCCGTCGAGATGGGCACAGTCTCGGTGACCGCCGAGCGTCCACTGGTCAAGCAAGACCGCACCTCCTCGCTCCGCATCGTCGGAGCCGAAGATGTGCAAAACATGCCGACACGTGGCTACCAAGACATCGTTGGCTTGCAGGCCGGTTCAGTTCGCTTCTCCGACAACGTTGGTGTACGCCAGCGTAGCGGCCGTGAACAATCGACAACCGGTTCGGTCAATATCCGCGGCGGACGCTCCTCGGAAGTCGCCTACTACGTAGACGGCTTTTCGCAGCAGGATCCGCTCACCGGACTCGCCACCACGCAGATCAACAACAACTCAATCGAGGAAGTCTCGATCGTAACCGGTGGATTTAACGCCGAGTATGGGTTGATCATGTCTGGTGCAGTCAACGTCATCACGAAGGCGGGCTCCGACAAGTATCACGGATCGCTCGAAATGATCACCGACAATTTTCACGGCGAGAGTTACGACTTCAATGTCTACTCCGGCGTCCTGTCCGGACCGGTCATGCCGGGCTCCGACAAGTTGACATTCTACGTCGCCGGTGAACGCCGCTGGGCAGGAGATCGTGAACCGCATGCTACAGCGGGCGGAATGCTGGACAACAATGAATCCGGCCTATGGAACTGGCAGGGCAAGGTGAGCTGGCGTCCCGCTGGCAGCGTGAGTGCCTTGATCGGCACCAACGGGTCAGTTGAGAAGTGGAGAGAGTACCGCCACGACTACAGATTCAATCTGGAACATGCCCCCAAATACGATGATCAGAACTACAGCGTGTTCGGAGAACTGACCCACACAGTCAATCCGAAGACCTTCTATACACTCAAGGCCAACTGGTTCTCGACCGAGCGCGTCCGTGGCGATGGCGTACACTTCGACGATCTCTGGGGATACGGCCGGCCGTCTGGCAATCCCAACTTCGATGATACTCAGCTCTTCACGGCTTGGGATGATATGGAAATCAATCCGGATTCCCTCGATGATGATGGTAATCCAGTCCGACTCATCACTCCGCGTGAGGAAAGCACGTTTGTAGTCAATCTTCCCGATGGTACCACGCGTTCGCAGGCCTTTGTGATTCGTGGCGACGAAGCTACGGTCTGGTCTGACCTGCTGAAGCGGAAATCATCGTACGTTGGCGCCGACCTCGACTTGGTCAGCCAGGTGCATCCAAACCATGAGCTGAAGGCGGGACTCGAGTTCCAGCGCCATGCACTCCGTCGCTATCAGCACCTGTTTCCTGAAAACGTCTACCAGGGCGTCGGTGGCGGATTCGACGACATCGACTACTTCGGCTACAATCAATTTGGCGAAGAGTCGGACGATGACGAACTCAATGGTGTGAAGAATCCTGTCAACATGGCCGCCTATCTCCAGGACAAATTTGAGTGGGAAGGTCTGGTTGTGAATGCGGGACTTCGCCTCGACTACTTCGACTACAAGACGGATCGACTGGTCGATCCTGAGCAGCCGCTCGACCCAT
>JBKKDE010000352.1:0-9148 GCA_046708665.1 Candidatus Zixiibacteriota bacterium
ACCGCAGCTTCGGACTCATAGGTTACATCGGCGGCACCCCACCACAGATCGCGGAGTACTTCAGCGATCGATTCGGTTGCGAGTATGTCAATCTACCATCGACTGGAACCGCGAGTGACTACCGAAGAAGCGTGGCAGTCGCCAGGGTACTCTATGATCACTTTCCTAAATCGCTTCGAAGGCCGCTGTCATGGGCATACAGAGGAATGCGCCGCACCAATCGGATGACATTCCCACTGGAATTTGAGTTCGGAGACACGTGGAAGCGCGATCGACTCCCAGTATTGCTCGTAGATGATAGCTGTCTGACCGGAAGAACTCTCGAATTCTGGAAGAACAGAATCAGTCACGAACTGCAACGCACGTCATGTACATTTGCGCTGACAACAATTGGGCGGTACCAACCCGACTACTGCTGCCACAAGAGCTGGCATTCCTTCGCCTGGAGGCCCATCGGTGTATAGTACCAGCTCGTAGGTCAGGCGCCTGCTCTTTAGGCTCCTGACTTTTATGCGGCATCGTAGCGATATCGCAGGAGCCCATAAAGCGGGCTCCTGTGCTACGGATCGAAGTTACTCAGAGATCAATACGGGGCATCGTCCGGAGTCGAGTCGGGCGATGACATGATACCGGGTGGTGGCTGCCCGACAGACCGGGTATCGGCGCGATTCTCGAAGCGGGTGTAGTCTTTGAGGAATGTCAGGAAGACGGTTCCAATGGGGCCATTGCGTTGTTTGCCGACGATGATCTCGGCGGTGTTCTCCAGCGACTGGCCCTTCTCTTCGGTAATACCGTAACGCTCGGGTCGGTAGACGAACATCACGACATCGGCGTCTTGTTCGATGGCACCTGATTCGCGCAAATCGGCAAGTTGCGGGCGACGGTCTCCGCCGCGTTGCTCGACTTGACGCGAGAGCTGTGATAGCGCGAGGACCGGGAGTTTCAACTCCTTAGCCAGCGACTTCAATGAGCGAGAGATGACGGAGATTTCCTGCTGACGGTTTTCAGCATTGCGGGGGCCGTGCATCATCTGCATGTAGTCAACGACCACAAGCGCAATGTCATGTTGTGCCTTGAGGCGTCGGGCTTTGGCTCGTAATTCGAGCACGCTGAGAGCGGCGGAATCATCAATCCAAATTTTGGCATCGTGCAGCTTCCCGGCGGCATCGTAGAGATCGGCGTACTTTTCCCGTCTCAATCGCCCTTTACGCATGTCGAGACTATTGACCTTGGCGACAGACGCCAACAGTCGCTCAGTGAGCTGCTCTTTGGACATTTCGAGCGAGAAGATCGCGCACGCCTTCTTTTCGCCGAATGCAACGTTCTCCATGATGTTGAGAGCGAACGCTGTCTTGCCCATGGATGGACGACCGGCGAGGATAATAAGATCGCCGGGATGCATTCCTGCTGTCAGTGCATCCAGTTGATCGTACCCGGTGCGCAGGCCGGTAATTCCTCCGCCTTGCTTGTAGTAGGCATCAATTCTTTCGAATGTCGGTACCGTGAGTTCAGAAACACTGGTGAAGTCTTGGCGTGTGCGCGACTCGGAGATTGCAAATATTCTGCCTTCGGCTTCATCCAAGAGGTCACCGACCTCGCCCGGCGCTTGGAAGCACGATTCGGATATCTTCTGGGAGACATCGATCAATTGGCGAAGGACCGACTTGTCTTTGACCAAGCGGGCGTGGGCGTGGGCATTGGCGGCGGTGAATACCGAATCCGCAATGTCGACCAACGCGGCGCGTCCGCCGCACTTGTCGAGGTCGCCCGACTTTTCGAGTTCGCCAGCGACGGTGGCCAGATCGATGGGTTCGGAGTGCTCGAAGAGGGCCTGCATGGCCGCAAAGATTTTGCGGTGTGACGGCTTGTAGAAATCAATGTCTTCGAGGACCTCGATAACCAAGCCGACGGCCTCGGCATCGCGCATCATCGCACCAAGCACCGCCATCTCGACATCCTGCGCTTGGGGCGGGACGCGTCCGACAAATTCGCGGGCTATGGTTTCGAAGCGGGTCGCCATTGGTATCTCTTACGTCGGGCAGCGATGTTCGACAATCACTTTCTTGAACAACAGCGGAATCCCCGTGCGTGCAAAACTTGTGGATGGGGTGTTGACGAATTGTGGATAGATCTTGGTTGGACGATCCAGGAAATGCCTTCAACTTCATTGCCCCCTGATGACCAAACGGGCTAACCCATCACGAGCCGGTCAGCAGCGAACGGCGGGACGTGAATGAGGGGATTGCTTCGTCCCGCATAGAGCCGCGGGACTCGCAACGACAGCGGCGAACATCGCAGTCAGCAAAGAGTTACAGTTTGACCAAGCGCCCCTCGGACGCTAACGACTTGTTCGCTGCCTCAAGAACCGCGACCACGCGTCGCCCTGAGTGGGCATCGGTTTTCGGTGGACGCTTCTCACGGATCGCATCGGTGAACTCTTTCGCGACTGCGAATAGCGCTTCGGTATCGTCGATTTTGGGAGCGTGCATGTCGCCGGTGCGGTATTGGACCATGGTGCGGTGGACTTTCTCTACGTCGGCACCTACGACATCGACTCCCTTGTCATAGATCTTCACTTTCTCCGATGGTTCGGTGTCGTCGTAGACGATCATTTTCTTCGAGCCGCCAATCAGCGTAGTACGCACCTTCACAGGGGCGAGCCAGTTCACATGGAAGTGGGCGATCGCACCACCGGCAAACATCACGGTCATGTACGCGATGTTTTCGACTTTAGTGCCCAGATGGGCGCGTCCCAGTGCGGACACCGACTCGGCGACCCCTCCGGCCATCACAGCGTCCATAATTGACACGTCGTGCGGCGCCAGATCCCAAAGGACATTGACGTCGTGTTGAAAGAGGCCGAGATTGACGCGGACAGAATCAAAGTACAAGACATCGCCAATCTCGCCCTTCTTCACCATGTCGCAGATCTTGTTGACCGCGCCAGTGTAGAGAAACGTGTGATCGACCATCAGAGTCAGGCCCCGCTTATCCGCAAGCTCAATCAATTGGTCGCACTCGACCACGGACGCGCACATCGGCTTCTCGAGCATGACATGCTTGCCCGCTTCGAGGGCGGCTTTGGCCAAGGAGAAGTGTGTATTGACGGGGGTTGCAATCACCACGGCGTCAGTCTGGTCCCAGGCAATCATTTCCTGCGCCGACTCAAACAGCTTTACGCTCGGATACCGCAGCCCGATAAAACTGCGGCGCTCGGGCTTGGCGTCGGCAACACCGATGACCGAGACTCCGGGAACGAGCGAAAAATTGCGAATGAGGTTCGGGCCCCAGTATCCGGCGCCGATCACTCCTACACGTACTTTATCAGTTCCAACGATTCCACACCTCCTGGTGAGCCCTAAAAGTACAGCGAACGATCGTCCTCAAGCAACAGCCGCAAGATAATTCGGTACTGCCCCGATTGCTCTCCGAAGCAGGGCGAGAGGTCGGTCGAGTCGGTCTGCTCGGGGCGTGACAGCGAACTGCCTCTGAAGTCTGCATCAAGCGGCAGACGTTCCCAGATCCGAGGATCTGTTCCTTCGTAGTAGCGTTCGATCGAGGAGAGTTCCGTCCCTGGGCCATGGAATAATCTGGCACTGTCTTGGGGCAAATCCCCGAAAATGCTAAGATATCCCTCGGTGTCAGGATCGCCTTCGATCGCAACTGAGATTTTGACAACACCGTCCTGAAGAATCGAATCGAGGAGCGGGCCATTGATGAGGTTTCGCGACCAGCAACGCACGTTCGACAAATTGTCACCATTCATGCGCATGAACGACCGGTAATGTGGCTTGGCATAGAATGACTCGTCCTCAAAAAGGAAGCTGTCTGGGAATGCGGAACGCATGTGGTCGATGTTCATAATGATCTTAAACGAGCTTTCCCTGGCGACCACTCCATCAACGAATACAGTTGCGACCTTTACCTTTTCGTTAATGATTCGTGCCGGTAGCACGATGTCACGTTTGACAACCACTCCCGGTTCATCGATGCGAGCAACCCATTCAGCGTAGGCCTCGCGGGTAGTGGCCCAGCCGAGAAAGAGGAGCACGACCAGCCCGCCAACCGCCGCAGTCGTGACCCAGCGTATGCGGCCACTCTGGGAACGCAGCGAGAGCGCAACGATCGTAGCCACGATGATCACCACTACAGACACCGACCAGAATAGCCACGTTGCCAGAGCTGGGGACACGCCGGGTAGCAGCAGCCATGTCGTGGGCGGTAGGGCCGCCACCAGCAGCGCGGCCCCGGCAATGAGCGCGATTATCACGAGCAGCCGGCGCCAAAACCCCACGCGTTCATCGTCGGCGAGCCACAATGCACCGCAAACGGCGGCACCGGTCACGAAAGGCATCGCCAGCAGATTGTACCGGGAGACCACATGCATGAGGGTATGCAGTCCCGCGAAGTATAGTATCACGGCAATCGCAAACCAGGCAGCGGGCCCGGCGCGACGGGTCCATAGGCATACTCCGACCGCCGCAAACAGCACGAGCAGTTTGTGCAGCCACTGAGTGCCCAGCCCGCCAAATGGAAATCCGATCCGGTAGTCGTCGCAAGCGCGCCACCAAAGGCGACGGAATTTTTGCAGATACAGTCTGGCATATTCTACTGGATGAAGCTGAATTTCGCGCCAGACGGGGTAGGTCCAGAAGTCGGTCGGCACGACATCGGAATTGTACCCCTCAGTCGCGAGGATATTGGCCTGGCGAAAGTTGGCGTCGCCATAGGATGGATCGCGCACGGCGAAGCGGCCGAAACGATGATTGACGAGAAACAGCCAAGGCAACATGATCAGCACCCATGCACCGAAGAATAGCGCGATGCTGCGACGGGTACGAAGTGTCCCCTTGCGATTGGCCCAGAGCCATGCGGCCAACATCGGAATGATCAACAGCGCTGTTGACGCCTTGGTCATGGCCAGGACTGAGCATGCCGCACCGGCAGCGGCCAGCCACTTGCCGTTTTGCGAGTCGTAGGCACGGAGCATTGTCCAGACCATTGCGACCGTGAGACAGATTGAGAGAGTCTCGGTCAGCAGTTCGCCGGTCTTGATTATTGCCGGGCCATAGAGGACCCAGATGAGGGCTGCGGCCAATCCGCCACGGTCGGAGATCAGCCGTCGCATGATGAGCCAGATTAGGAGTGCGGTCAGCGAATCGAGGATGGCTTGAATGATGCGCACGAACCAGAAGTCGTACGCCGGAGTCAGATGATAGATGCTGGTCAGGAAGGCGGGATACGTCGGTCCACTAAAGAACAGCCAATCCAGTGCCTGGCCGTACGTGGGTGGGTCGTAGGGCGTCCAGACTATCTCTTCATCATTCACCAGTTCATTGATGACGCGACTGAAAGAGACGCTCTCGCGGGCGGTAGTGTCGTTCCATAGCGATGGATGCATGACAGCCAACGGTGCGACTGCGGCCACCGCCGCATACTGCCGCGCATCGAACTGCACCGGCGGTTGCGTAACGAATCCCAAATACACCAGTCGCACCACGAGTGCGGCAGCAAACACGCAGACGCCGGGACGTTTGGTAATCAGCTCCAGCATACGACAGATTGAATCATGGAGTGGGCGTCGCGACGCTAGAGTTCGAGTCGTTGTCTTCGCCGCCGACGGTGGACAGTGTCAGATGCTCTTTGCGTAGGTAATAGAGCCCGATAAGCGTGATCGGGATGTACTGAGCGGCATGCAGGACAATCGCTACGGCGAGCGCCTCTCCCTCGCTCAGCCCATAGATCTGCAGGGAAATCTGCACCGCCCAGTGGAACACTCCGACGTACCCTGGACTCGACGGAATCGAAATCATGAGCGAGACCACGACGAGCACGACAAACGACGCCTCTACCGGCAGATCGAATCCGAGAGCCAGCAGTACGAAGTAGTTTGAAATGCCGAGAATGAACCAAATGACCAAGGACGACAGTCCGACACCGACAGTCGTTTGCACGTTATGATGCATGCGGAGTCCTCGCGCAAACTTCTCGGTCACCTCGCCGGCCACTTTCTGAATCTTCGGGGAGAACTTGCTGCTAATCTTACGAATCCAACGGACCGCGGTATCGTTTTTGACCTGCAACATGATCATGACGATCAGCAGGACAATGTTGATCGCCAGAAAGATCCAGCCGATGTAGCGCACGCGTCCTACTTCGGTGAGCTCCGAAATACGCGAGAAGGCGAAGACAAACCAGAGGAACAGTAGCAGCGTGAACGAATCGTAGATGCGTTCCACCACGATCGTGGCCAATGTCGCAGACCGTGAGAGGTTGGCTTTGATGCCCAGTGAAACGGCGCGGGCGATCTCACCCAGGCGCGCCGGCAGGACATTGTTGACCATAAATCCGATCATGGTCGAGGAATAGACTCGAGCGTAGGGCACCTTGCCGACCGACCTGAGAATCATTTGCCAGCGCCAGGCGCGAATCCACATCACGCCGATGACGAGGATGATGTTGGGGATCAACCATTCCCACTTGGCGCCGCTGACAACGTCGACCAGTTGACTGAACTCGACTTTGCGCAATGCCAGCCAGAGGAAGACGATGCTGATGAGTGTGCCGAAGATGGCTTTGCGTTTCATATTAGAAGCCGCGTCCGATGTTGCGATCGCCCGAGGTGATCTGCGTTAGAATGTGTTCTGTCTCTTCGGCGGCACGATCCCAGCTAAATCGTCCCGCCCAAGCGAGGGCGCCTGTGGTCAGTCGCATACGCAGATCGCTGTCATTGATCATGCGACGTATGCGATCTGTCAGTGCGGCGATGTCACCGTACGGATACAAAAGTCCAGTCTGGTCATCGCGGGCCGAGTCGCGCAGTCCGGGGACATCGGCGCAGATGACGGGAGTTCCGCAGGCGTTGGCTTCGATGTTCGTCAGACCCCATCCCTCTTTGACCGAGGGGCAAACTACCACCCAGGATTGCCGTACGATATCGATTTTCTGTTCGAGGGACAGGTACCCGTGAAACGTCACGCGGTTGGATATCCCGAGCCGCTCGGCTATTCCCCGCAGACGTTTCTCATCGCCACCGGAGCCCACAATATGCGCTTTGAGTGATGGCACGTCTTTCTGCAGATTGCTCATCGCCTGCAGCATATGATCAATCGACTTGTAGCGCTTGACGCGTCCGAGAAAGCAGATTGTCGGTTCGACGGCTTTCGAGCCGGCTGCTCCGGGACTGTACTGCGTAAGATCGATGCCGTTGTGCACGACACGGATCAGATCGCGGTTCATGCCGCGGGAGACCAGATCGTCGCGCGTGCTCTCAGATACGACCATCATCGGCACGGCACGGTAGTAGCGAGGCACGAGCGCCTCGGCGAAGTACACGTACGACGCGGAGACCGGATCGACCTCCTGATAGATCGCTTTACCGAAGAGATGGTGAACGATCCCGAGGATCGGCCTGTCGACAAACCTCGCAGTGTAGAACGGAATCTTGTTGATGTCATCAATGACGACATCAAACGCGTCGTTGGTCATCAACTCCCTCGTCCAACGCTTGACTCCGAAGTTGAACAGCAGTCGTCCGCCGCGCCGCACAATGCGCATATTGTCGTAGATTTCCTCGGCCGGGGCGCCCTCGAACCCGCAACAGAGCAGAGTTATCTCATGCCCTTTGGCCCCAAGCCGGTCGCAGATTTCATGGAGATGCACCTCCGCACCACCGGCGTAGGGGTGCTTTCGGTCCTGCCAGTTGATCGCCAGGATGCGCATGCGGGTGGGAAAGTACGATGCCGGTCACTCTTACCCAAGGATAGATTCTGAGTGGCCGCGACCTCTATGGAGTATCCGGCGTCGGAGCAGACGACTGGTTGCGCAGGAGTACGCGTACCGAGTCCAATAGCTGTTTTGTTTGCATGTCCATAGGATTGGCCACAGACCATCGCTCCATAATTCCCAAAAGAGAATCGTAGCGGGCATCGGCGTAATACATCTGTACAAGTGTCTTATATGCGGGCTCATGCTTGGGTGCGCGTGTGAGAACTTCCTTTAGGATTTCCTCGGCCCTGGCGCTTCGGCCGAGACGACGCATGGAGTAGCCGATGGCGGTGCCGATGCGTTCCCACTCCATACGAACTCGGCTGGAAAGTGCGTACAGCGATTCCAGACTGTCCGGCTGTTCGGTGTCTGTGTAGAGCTGCGCCATGTATATGTATGGCTCGTTGCTCTGGGGATGAATCTCCATGGCGCGTCGCATGTGACGGCTGGCGCCTTCGAAGTCGCGGGCACGTCTGAGTGTGTCTGCGAGGAAAAAGAACCCGGAGATGTAATTGCTTGCCATGCGCTGCGAGTTCTCGTCTTTGTAAATCGTTGAATCGCTCACACCGTTGTAGCGGAAGACTTTCCACAACAAGCTGTCGGTGCCTTCGACATCTACACGGGCATCCCCAGAGTCGCTGACCAGACGGTACGCCATCGCGTTGATCACCAGGTTGGGCTCGAGGGACTGCTCGCGGTAGCGACGGTTCGATTCCGTGACCGTGACAGAAAAGTTCACAGGATACTTGTTGCGGTTGGCTATCAGGATCGCATCGATCATCTGATCCTGAATCCGACGGATGCTACGGTCTTCGCGAAGGTAGTGCGTCATCCGCGACAGTTGATCGTCGGTGAGATCCATCGGGATGCCGTGAATGTCGCGGAGCTGGCGAATGTACCAATGCGTATTGAGCAGACTCAGGTTGATGATCTTGACGTCGCGCCGGAACCCGTAGACTTCCTGGAGGCACCAAAGGGGGAATGTGTCGTTGTCGCCGTTGGTGAAGAAGAGTGCGTTTTGGTCGGCTGACGCCAGCAGGTTGTGGGCATAATCGTAGGCGAGGACATTGCGCGAACGGTCGTTGACGAAGTAGTTCGCCTGGATCGCGCGAATTGGGAGGATGGCAATCACGGTGGCGCCAATTGCCGGCCAAAGGAGCGATCCACCGAGCAGCCGGCGAATCAGCGCTGCACCACCCAGGCCGATGGCCATGCCGAAGAGAATGAATGCGGGCGTGAAGAAGTAGTCGCGGTCGCGTACCTCGAGATAGGCATCCTGTTTGGCTGCATTGTAAAGCGTGCCGTCGGCAAAGTTCATATACCAGATGAGACCGACCGTTGTGATCAGCAGCAGTGATAGGAAGAGAATTCCGGCGGCACG
>JBKKDE010000353.1:0-5276 GCA_046708665.1 Candidatus Zixiibacteriota bacterium
GCATTGACCGTATCAAAGATCCGAATGCGAACTGTCTCGCCGACCGAGATACAGTTGTTCGAATCTAAGTCGGTGAGCGCCTCATAGATCCACTCAATACCCGCACAGGCCGGCGCGCTGTTGTCAACCTCGCCAGTAAACTGAACAGTAACCGAGTCCTCGTTGCAGGCGTTATCAATGTAATGGAAGACTGCCGTGAATGGCCCGTCGACATTCTCGAGATCACCCGGAGGCACCTCGAAGGCCAAAGCCCAGCGGTTGTCACCGGCGATCTCGGTCAAACAATATACATTCGCGAGGCTGCCCGTGTCCGCCGACGTCGGGAATCCATAGGTCGTTACACAGACCTGACAGATCTCCTCAAACGGCTCGTTCCGCAGATCAATAAAGAATCGCATTGAATCGGCGGTGGTCGCAATTCCGTCAACGCTACCGCTGATATCAGGCGGAGCCGCTACGGAGTTGTTATCCATCGTCACGGCGCCATTGCGCGCCAGCGCTCTGCCATCAAGGGTTGCGCCGGTCGTCAACGTGATGCTCGCCAGCGCGACAATATTGCCCTTGAATGTCGTGCCTGTGCCAAGCGTGGCACTGCTGCCGATCTGCCAATACACGTTCTTGGCTTGCGCCCCACCAATCAGGTTGACGGCCGCACCAGACGCGGTCGTGAGTGTGCTCCCGGTCTGGAAGACGAATTCCGCATTCGGATCGCCCTGACCGTCGAGCGTAAGCGTTCCCGTTAACTGAGCCGACGAGTTGAAGCAATAGACGCCCGCAGTGAGCGTCATGCCACCCAGATCGGAGCCGGTCAGATTGGCGTTACACGCCCTGCCTGCGAGATCAACGTAGAGAGCCGTGAGGGCCGTCTGCGCCGCCGCCGCAACACCGTCACCGGCGTGGAGTGAACCTCCGATTGGCTGTCCCGGGGGGAAGCCAGTGATCGAGCTTCCCGGGCTCACGCCGACGTCACCGACGACGATCGTGGCCGCGCCGGTGTTGGTCACCGCCGTGCCGCCCAAGACCGCGAAGGTCCCTACGGAACCCATAACGGCCGCTGTGGGAGCTTCAGTCTCGTTTAATGTCCAAGTCGCCTGACCTGAACCCAAGTCGGGATCGTTGTTGTCGATAGACTGCGTGACAATTGTCGTGCAAGCGGCGATGTCATTTGGAGCTACGCTGCTGCGAGCCCGCACGTAGATCTCATAGAAGCCTGCGGCGACATCCAGATTGCCCGCCGTTACTTCAAACCAGGTGTTAGCAGAATCAAATGTCCGACCGGGCCAGCAGAAAAGGGTCGAATCCAGCATCCCTAACGTGGCGCTGGTGTCCCGAATCATGGTCAAGTTACTGCCAGCGATGCCGGGCAGGTCGGCTCTCGGCCAACCAGCGGTCAACTCGTCCAAGTCCCACGCACAAATCTGCCCGCAAATTCGCAGCGAATCTCCTATACTGATCGCCCCATCGAAGTTGGCCGAGTCGTCGCAAGCGCAGGGAACGTCAATCCACTCGTACCAACACGAGTCGAAGCAAAGGCTCCCATCAGACGCAATCGTGATCGCCACGAGTGCCGTGTCGCTCAGGCCGCATCCATTTGTATGCCGGTACGCAAAATCGTCTGTACCGTTGTAACCTGGATCCGGTGTGTACCAGACCACTGTGTTATTGACGATCGAATCGACCGTCCCATGCTCTGGGAGATTCGCGACGATCAAATCTGGCGCCTGAATCCACGAAGTATCCGGCGTCGAGGTGGTGTCATTCATCAGCACATTGATGCCGATCGTGCCGTTCTCCTGAACGGTCACGCCGTCGCTCATCGCCACGATATAGTCAGCGATGATTGCCCGCGAGCGAACCGTGTCAACATCTCCGGGTGAATACCAGGCCCTCATGACCAACGAATCGCGGCCCACATTCCCATTGTAGAGGAAGCACGTGTCGAATGGCAGTGCGTAGCTCGAACCAATGGTGTTGGCACTGACAAACCAGTCCCACTGAATCGAGTCCGGGGTGCTGCCTGTGCCAAATACAGGCGTTACGCAGACGGAGTCGCCGCCGCAGCCACTGAACGTGTAGCTGAAGCTGACGGCCTGTGCGGGTGTCGCTGTGACACCCACGAGCAGAGCCAGCAGTACAGCCAGCCCCAGTGACCAATTTCGGGTTTTCATCCGCGCTCCCCCTTCCTGAGGTGAGTTCGCCCCACTGCCCCAGCGGGACGGTCGCGCATTAGTGTTGTTTCGATACATGTCCTTTCCTCTTCCTCCTCTTAAATATGACATACACTCTCTTTCTCTATCTCTCGATCTCCGGGAAACAAAAAACCACAACCAGCTCGACGCTGTTGCTTGGTGCATGGATCCCCCTTTTTTGTGCGAACGATATCTAAAATCTGATTGAGGAGCGCTGACCGCCTCTGCCGACCTGGCCGCCGCACCGGCCAATCCGGGCACCCGTCCCTAAACAGACGAATGCCGCCAAGCCCCGCGATTAGCGGGACCGGCGCCAAACCAATGCGCCAGCGATTGTCCCCAACTGAATCTGACCCTCCAATGGTGACGCGGCCGCCCAACCCATACCGCGTTCTTGCTAACCCTCGCTATAAGAAGCTGACCGCAATTGAATGTGCTTCGCCCTTAAGTGCGAACCCCTTCCAATCACAGCCAATTAAAACCTTCGTCAATTCCCGCGTCCGTGCCCCCCAGCACGGCCAAGAATGCGGCCAACGGAATACACCGGGCCCATACTATGTCAAGTCCAAAAGTTCCCGTACTCCTTATGGGAACCGGCCCACAGCCTGTGGGCAAGTGTCAATCGGGATTATCGGACCCCGATGACTAGGGGTTTAGCGGAGTTTTTACTGACTCGACCCTCCCCGATCCCGAATAGACCGGGACCCCAACTTGGGCGCCAAATATCGGGGTGCCCCGATACCCCTGCAAGGGTTTTTTTAAGCCATTCTAAAGAAAAGTTTCCCCAACCCACAACCAGCTTTTCGGTTAGGAGCCAGACCCGCAACCTTGGCTTTAACTGGAGCCATTAGCATTATGGACGATGCCAACTTGCGGGAATGGACATAAAACTTAGCGTCTCTTTTCACATAGACCAAAGCGAGACATGCGTTTATGGCGCATCTCAATAAACGCCAATGGGTAAGGAATCCACACGGCCACACACTCAATATGCCCCCTCAGAACTCCTGATACTGGCCGAAGGGCAGAAGTAGTGGGGAGGAAACAAAAAAAGTCGCATTCCAGAAGGAATGCGACTTTGAATGAGTCATTGTGAGGCAAGGTGGCCTAAGGCCGACGCTCCCTGCCAATTGTCGAATAGTACGAATCAGGATTCGGAATGACCGAACCGTCGGAAGAACGCACATTATGCGCTGCCTTCCACGATTCAGCATAGGCCAGCAGGTCATTCGCCTGGCAGTCACCGAACATTATACAGACATACTCTCCGGATTCATCCCAGCAGACTGCCCGGCAACACCCGAGCTTCTTGCTGCGGTAATCGTGGTTTGCGAATCGGATCCTGGCCTCGTCAGAGAACCGAAACGACGAAGCAGGAATAACAAACAGAGACACGTCGCCGACTGCCCCGCCATCAAATGCCAAGCGTCCGAGCTTCTCGCCCCCCCAAGGCATAACCCAACATTCCCGCAGCTCGACCCCGGCAGGCGCCGATGCCGGGAGCAGTGTTGCTACCCCGGGATTCATTTGCGCCGCAAGGAAAGCCCGCGCCTGGCCGTAGTCTGCTGTCTCAATCCCGACTTCTTCAACCTCAGCACGCTCATGGTGGTACCCGGCCAAGGTCCGCCAAGCCACACTCTGGGGACCCGCCGCCCGGTCCACCCAAGCCGCACCAACACCGACAGCCAAGACCAAAACAGCCGCCATCGCGAATCTTGCTCCAATGGATGTGATATTGGTGACGGAGAGGGGGCGACGGTTGGACGCGGATTCTTCTGTCAGACGAGCGAGGAGGTGGGCTTTGAACTCGGCCCTGGCCTGCGGACGGGGAGTGCGCTGTTCGAGGACTTCCGAAAACAGACGCTCGGTTTCGAATTGATCGAAACACCCACGACACGCCTGGACGTGAACGGCAATCGCCTCACGTTCGGCAGATCCGATTTCTCCATCAATGTAATCGTACAGTTTTGAGAGTGCGTCACGACAATCCATAGGTCAGCTCATTAATGCATGTTGCATGTTCTATTCAATCCACGCCGACTCTCCACCCGGATGATCGGCAGACAATTACAATTCCAGTACACCGCGACTGATCACCGCGGCACACCTCTGCAGTTTTTGGATTCGATCGCAAAGGTTCTTCGGCCAAGGTTCACGTATCTCACTTTGGCCCGACAACTCCCACTTTCTGCGCCTGCTTGAGCAGTGCCTTCTGGAGAAGCTTGCGTCCGCGGAAAAGCCGCGACTTCACTGTCCCCATGGGCACATTCAACGCCAGCGCAATCTCGTCGTATGACAACCCTTCCACAAACGCCATCACCACTACAAGCCGGAAGTCTTCCGGCAACGATTCAATGGCTCGGTCAATGTCCTCGCCCAACACTCGGTCGAAGAGGTTTTTCTCCGGAGTCTGTCCAATTGCGACAAATCCCGTGTCGAGCATCCGTCCATAAAGCTGAAAGTCTTCGACATCATCGAAATCAACCTGTGTTGGTGCCTTGGATTCCTTACGGTAACGGTTGATAAATAGATTCGTTAGGATCTTGAACAACCACGCACGAATGTTCGATCCATCTTCAAATCGATCAAAGTACCGGTACGCCTTGAGCGCTGTCTCCTGAACCAAGTCCTCGGCATCGGCGGAGTTCTTTGTCATCCGCAACGCCGTACGATACAGAGCGTCGAGTTGTCCCTTGATCAGGGACTCAAACTGGGCGCGATCACCCATGGACACGCCCGCGGACACTACGTTCCATCAGTGACAACACTAAGAAAGACCTCGTGTTCCACGCTTTCTGCGTGAAACCTGTCTCAAATTCTTGCAGGTTGGTGGCGACCGTCATCGGGGTCGAAGCTAAACAAAAGGCAGCTGACTCACCAACGGGAATATCGTTGGCAGGCAATAGGAACCGCAGTCCCTCGAGGCAGTGAGCAATCAAGGCATGTCAAATTGCCAATTTTGTAGACTACTCTTCGATAAAGCACAATCCAGTGTGCCGGATTCAAGGTGTACTACAACATCTGGACACACGCAGACTATCCTGTCCAAACACCGTACAAACTCCACATTATTAAGCTGCATTGAGT
>JBKKDE010000354.1:0-8230 GCA_046708665.1 Candidatus Zixiibacteriota bacterium
GAGCATGGTCCCTAATGCAGGCCGAGCAGCACGGAACGGCGTAGGTTCGAGACATTTCCTCGCCGCAAGTTCTCCGTCGTTGTACTAAATATTGGTTTAATGAGTTACCGGAGAGGCCGGGATTCGAACCCGGGAATGAGCGTTAACCCATTAACTGCTTAGCAGGCAGCTGCCTTAAGCCAACTCGGCCACCTCCCCAAGAATGGCGCCGTAAGGTGCGAGTGTGAAACTCTCAGACTTGCGGCTCAGTCAGCAAAATACGGCGCCGCATCGCTCACCGCCAACTTTAATGCGGACGCTTTCGCAAGATCGAATGTGTCCACATGAGGGTCAGCCCAAGGGCTGACCCTCACTTATGTGGCAGTCCGGTCCAACGATGTGCAATAAAGTCAGAATCTCTTGACATTGATTGAGTAACGGGGTAGACTCGGTTCTTCAACGGTCACAGGGATAAGTGTTTACGTCCTTGTGAAAAAATTGACAAGCACGATTAGGTGAGTATAGACTGATACTTCGCCCGGTTACGGGCCCGGCATCATGAGCGACGAAAAACCCGAAGGACAGGGACCGGCCGGCGAAGGCGCCGAGGCCCCCAAGCCGGCGGCAAGGGCCAAGCCCGCGGCGTCGGATTCCGTCGGGCCGGAAGTCCGCAAGGCGGCGCCCGCCGAAGTTGGGGCGGTGCCTGCTGCGAAGCCAGTTCCCGCCAAACCACAGAAGAAGGAAGACGGCCTCCGTCGTACTGCGGCGGCCGATGAGTCCGATACCAACATCTGGCGTTACTCACGCCGCGACTTCTTCGCGAAGCTCGGCTGGGTTTCGATCTTTTCATTCTTGGGCGTGATGCTGGTCGGCACGCTACGCTTCATGTTTCCGCGCGTACTCTTTGAACCATCGCCGCTTTTCCGCGCCGGATTCCCGGAAGAGTATCTGCCGGGGACTGTCTCAACAAAGTGGATGAAAGATTTCCGCGTGTGGATCATCCGCGAAGACGCCAGAATCTATGCCTTGTCGGGGATTTGCACCCATCTGGGATGCACACCGCGATGGCTCGAAAAGGAAGACAAGTTCAAGTGTCCTTGCCACGGATCGGGATTCTATCGGAGCGGGTTGAACTTTGAGGGCCCCGCGCCGCGCGCTTTGGAGCGGCTGAAGATTGCACGTGCCGAGGACGGCACGATTCTCGTTGATCGTTCGGTTAAGTTTGAGTTGGAAAAGGGCGGCTGGGAGAATCCCCAGTCGTATATCAGCGTCTAACGCAACGGACTGGAGCGGGCTTTACAATGGCGTTGACGGACAAGATCAAATCGGTGACCAAGTCGCCTGTGTGGAAGTCGATCTTCCGCCACGACTATAAGGATACCGAGCGCAACCGATACCTCCAGATTCTCTCCAACATCTGGTTGCATCTGCACCCGACGAAGATCGCCCGCCACGCCGTGGAAGTGAAGTACACGTGGGGAATGGGCGGGATATCGTTTTTTATCTTCCTGGTGCTGACAGTGACCGGTGTTGTTCTGATGTTCTATTACCGTCCGACCGATCAGTACGCCTACCACGACATGAAGTACCTGATGAATGACGTGCCGTTCGGGCCATTCATCCGCAACATGCACCGTTGGGGTGCGCACGCGATGGTGATAACCGTTTGGCTGCATATGTTGCGCGTCTTCATGACCGGCTCATACAAACCGCCGCGTGAGTTCAACTGGGTTGTCGGCGTGATCCTGCTGGTTCTGACGCTCTTGCTTTCATTCACGGGCTACTTGCTACCGTGGGATCAGTTGGCTATCTGGGCCGTGACGGTAGGCACGAACATGGCGCGAGCGACACCGTTGCTCGGGCATGAGGGGCCGTTGGGTCCGCAGATCGGTATGAGGGCAGACAATGACGTTCGGTTCCTGTTGCTCGGTGGCACCCAGGTCGGTCCGCCGGCACTCTTGAGATTCTATGTGTTGCACTGCGTGTTTCTGCCGGTTGCCATCGGCATCTTCTTGATCGTGCATTTCTGGCGCATCCGTAAGGATGGCGGCATTTCGGGTCCGACAGGCAAGGTCTAAGCGGAGATCAGGGGCTTATGCATCAATTGTGGGAGACAGCGAGTAAAGGTGACAATATCCCAATCGTCATCATGCTGTTCCTTGTCGGGTTCTATGTATGGTGGGGGCTAAAGCAGGCGTTTCGCAATGACGCGAGCTTGGAAAAATCCGGCGCGCTCCCCGTTCCCGATAAAGTGTTCGTATGGCCGTTCCTGGTTCGCGTCGAGTTCCTGGCGTCGATTTTGGTCATGGGGATTATGACGGTGTGGTCGATCTTCATTAACGCGCCGCTCGAAGAACCAGCCAATCCAAACCGTACTCCGAATCCGTCGAAGGCGCCGTGGTACTTCCTGGGATTGCAGGAGATGCTGGTCTACTTCGATCCGTGGATTGCCGGTGTGGTTCTGCCCAGTTTGATCATCGTGGGACTGATGTTGGTTCCGTACATTGATTTGAATCCGGCGGGCAACGGTTACTATTCCTACAAGCAGCGCAAATTCGCGATCTGGACCTATCTGTTCGGGTTCATCGTCCTTTGGGTCATCCTGATCTTCGTAGGTACATTTATGCGCGGCCCGGGCTGGTATTTCTTCTGGCCGTGGCAGACATGGGATCCGCACAAGGTCGTGGCGCTGACAAATGTCGACTTGCACGAGCTGTTCGGTATTCACAACAAGATGATCGCGCTGGTATTCGGCGGGATTATCGTGGGTGGGTACTTCGCGCTCATACCTCTGTATTGGTATTGGAAACGAAAGTCGATTCCGATTCTCGAAAAGATGGGGATGGTGCGGTACAGCATCGTCGCGTTTCTCTTTTTGTCGATGATGTCGTTGCCAATCAAGATGCTCCTGCGCTGGACGCTCAACATCAAGTATGTCTGGGTGACGCCCTGGTTTAACGTATAGCGCGTAATCACAACATGGCCGAACAACCGACGAACACCAGCCGCACCGATACACCGGTGGAGAAGCGCCCCTACGGCGCCATCTTCTTTGTTTTCTCGTTGGTCCTCGCGCTCGGAACTCTGTGGGCGGTGGCGGATGAAGTGATTGTTCGGCGTCCATGGAAAGACTGGCAGCGCAAGTTTAACCAATACGAGTACGACATGATCGCAGCCAAGCGCGACTCGTTGGTTGTCGCGTTGGAGCAAGAAGAGCAGTCGGCGGACCCGAGCCAGACCCGCGCGGGATTGCAGCAACAGCTCGATGCGATGCGCGCGACGCTGGAATCAAATACCGACTACCGGGCCTTGCAGGCATTGCTCAAAGAGCGTGAGTTCGACCTCTTTGGTGTTAACCGCGATTATCAGTTTACGAAGAGTACGTACGACGAGAAGTACTACTACTTTACAGAGGCCAAGCACGCCGGGCACGACTACTCGGCGCAACAGGCAGAGACCGATCGCCTCAAGGTGAGCCTGGATTCGCTGTTGCCCGTTATTCGCGTCAAGGTTGCAGCCCGCGATTCTGTTCAGTCACAAATCAATGCGTTTGAGTCACCCGTTGATTCACTCGCGGGTCTACTGCAGGGCAAGTCGCAGGAGATCACAAAGCTTAACGAGCGTCTGACCGCCATCGGTAACCGCACCATCAAGGTTATGCAGACTGTTCTGCCTGACTTTGAACCGAACGAGTTCGAAAATCCGATCATTCGTGTTGATCGGTGCATGACCTGCCATGTCGGTATCGACAAGGCAGAATTCGCCGGAGCGCCGCAACCCTTCGCGGCGCACCCGCAGATGGATGAATACTTCAAGAAGCACCCCATAGAGAAGTTCGGATGCACGCCGTGTCATGACGGTCAGGGTCCGGCCTTGACGGAAGCCGATGCGCATGCGCCCAAAAAGTATTGGGATCACCCGATGTTGGCGTCGCACATGCGTGAGGCGGGTTGCCAGAAGTGCCATAACAACCGGATATGGCTTGACGATGCTGACCAGTTGACGCTCGCTCAGGAGAAGGTGCGTCGCTGGGGCTGTGTTGGTTGTCACGATATCGAAGGATACAATCACCTCGCGAAAGTTGCGCCGCGTTTGGACAAGATCACATCCAAGGTCACAACATCCTGGATGTACGATTGGATTAAGAATCCGAAGAACTTCCGTCCTGACACACGCATGCCCAACTTCCGTATGCCGGACTCGGAATTGGTGGCGGTTACAGAGTACTTAAAGTCTGTTTCGACCGACATCCCCGGCACGAATTGGCCGCGCTACCGTGGGACAGGTGATTCACGAAAGGGTCTCGAGCTCGTTAAAAGTGTTGGCTGCGTCGGGTGTCACCAGATTGGTGATCTCGCGCAGACGGCCACAGATGTGCCACGCGCAACGAAGATCGATCATGGTCCGACACTGTCGCGAATTGGCAACAAGCTGTCGGGTGAGTGGTTGTTCGGATGGTTAAAGGATCCGCGAGCCTACAACCCCGATACACGGATGCCGTCGCTGCGCTTGACCGATCCCGAAGCTGAGGATATCACGGCATATCTGCTGACTCTGCGCGACGCGGGATATCAAGCGGTAGCAATTCCTTCATACGACCGCCCGCACGACTACTTAGTTGGCCAAGGCGAGTACTGGGTTCGGACGTATGGTTGCTTCGGGTGCCACGAGATTCCCGGCATGGAAAACGAGGGCAAAGTCTCGGTTGAATTGACTGCCTTCGGCGGCAAGGATGTTTCCGAACTTGCATTTGGCGACGCGATCGAACTACCCGAGACCTGGGAAGCATGGACACTGGGCAAGCTGACCGACTCGCGCCGTTACCAGACCGAACAAGTGGTGCAGCGCATGCCCGATTTTGCGATGGGTGAAGAAGATGCACGTCTGACGACAATGCTCCTCAAGTCGTGGGATGGGCGCAAGGTGTTCGAGGATTATCGTGAGAAGATGGACGACCGTCGCGAGCGGCTCGAAGCCGGCCGGACATTGATCGACCACTACAACTGCCTGGGTTGCCATGTTATCGAGGGTCGTGGCGGTGATATCCGCGCGTATATCCCCGACAAAGGTTATCAGCCGCCGATTCTGACGTCTGAGGGCGCTAAAGTTCAATCGGATTGGCTCTTCAACTTCCTGAAGGCACCGGAGATAATTCGACCGTGGTTGCAAGTCCGCATGCCGACATTCGGTATGACGGCCAACGAAATCACCGCCATCAATCAGTACTTCATGGCCTACAATGGGGTGGTCGCACCGTTCCATTATATCAACACCGACGAACTCGATCCTGAGTCTGTGCGACGCGGGAAAGTGTTATTCGATGAGTTGCAGTGCATGTCATGCCATGTTCTCGATGCCGCCGTCCTGGCAGAAAAGGGTGCTTCGAGTCTGGCGCCGAATCTTGCATTGGCGCACGAACGGTTGCGTCCGGAGTGGCTCGTCGACTGGATGACCGATCCGCAGAAAATCGACCCGGGGACCAACATGCCGTCATTCTTCTATTCGGAAGGCGAGCGTCTCTACGACGACGCCGATGAGCAGATCAAGGCGCTGCGCGACTATCTGCTGACACTGAAGCCCATGTAAATGGGCACGATGATGTGACGGACGCGGCGCGCGGATTAATCCGGTGCCGCGTTGTCTTTTCCGGGATTTGCCGATAACTTAGTAAGCAGTTCATGGCCTGAGGAGGACGTCGATGGGTTTTGTAGAGGAAATGAAATGGCGCGGGTTAGTGTCGGAGCATACGCCTGGCCTCGAGGAGCATCTCAAGACACGAACAGTGTCAGGTTACATCGGCTTCGACCCGACAGCGTCGAGCCTGCACGTTGGCTCACTCATGCAGATCATGAATCTGGCGCGTCTGCAACGTGCCGGACATCGTCCGATTGCAGTTGTTGGCGGTGGCACCGGCCTTATCGGTGATCCTAGCGGAAAGGCCAGCGAACGGCCTCTGCTGACGACAGCCCAAGCCGAGGAGAACGCTAAAGCGATTCACCAACAACTGCAGAGCTTTCTCGATTTTGACTATGGCTCGAGCCGCGCCATCTTCGTCAACAACGGCGATTGGCTGAATTCTCTCCAGTTTGTCCCATTCTTGCGCGATATCGGCAAACACTTCTCGGTGAATGCGATGATCGCCCGCGACTCGGTGAAGCGGCGTTTGGAGAGCCAGGATGGCATTTCGTTCACCGAATTCTCCTACATGCTACTTCAGGCCTACGACTTTCTGATGCTTCATGATCGCCACGGCTGCACTCTGCAGATGGGAGGAAGCGACCAGTGGGGAAACATCGTCTCCGGTACGGATCTGATTCGCCGTATTCGTTCGGCGCAGGCGCACGGTCTTGTCTCGCCATTGGTCACAACAGCTTCGGGGACGAAATTCGGAAAGACAGAAGCCGGGACCATTTGGCTCGATAAGGCACGGACCTCGCCCTACAAGTACTTCCAGTTCTGGCTCAATACGGATGACAAGGACGTCATCGACTACCTAAAGTACTTCACGTGGCTCGACGAGAAGACCATCGGTGAATTGGCGGAGATAACCAAGTCACACCCAGAAGCGCGCGAGGCGCAGAAGATTCTGGCGAGTGAAGTGACCAAGATGTCGCATGGTGCTGATGCGTTGGCACGTGCCGAGCATGTGTCGCGCTTATTCTTCAGCGGGGAATTATCCGAGTTGTCGTTGGTGGAGTTGCTCGATGTGCTCGAAGACGCGCCCTCCAGCGAGATTGCGCGTTCCGAAGTCGAGGGTGGTAGTTTCGAATTGGCGGCAATGCTGCACCACGCAGGAATCGCGTCATCGAAGGGTGACGGCAAGCGATCGATTGAGGGCGGCGGAATTTCGATCGATGGACGAAAGATCGCTGACCGCGACTACAAGGTTGCGATGACCGATAGTGTTGAAGGGAAGCTCTTCCTACTGCGTAAGGGGAAAAAGCAGTACCACATAGTCAAGATAGTGTGACTCGAATCATTGGCTAGACAGCGTCGGACTGAACAAGCCGTCCATCACGCATGACTGGCACCACCGGCACGGAGTCCACCTCCGCGCATGTCGCCAAATCTGATCCAAACCCCAGAGAGATGAGATACTTGCCATGTTCGCTCTGCCAGAGCGACATGGCGGGGTCGCGTTTGTAACCATCCCATAGCGCTTGAGCGGCGTAAGCACTGTCCGTCGCTGGCTCCGCGTGCTCCGAAACTTCCCAGAGCCGGGCGATTAGTGCTCCGGCGCAGACAGCATCCTCGAGCGAGAATCCGCCTTCACGCCCAGCGCAGACGATGATCGTCGCCAATCCGGTTCGATCAATGTACTCGGCCGCTGCAGTGAGGTTCCTGAAACCGGCGACAATCGTCTCGACGCCAGCCGGCGCGTGAGCCAGCGCCACCGATCCGTTGGTTGAGGCGTAGTACAACGACTTTCCCTCGACAACTTCACTCGTGTACTCGGATGGTGAGTTTCCGAGATCGAATCCCGCAATCTTGACACCCTCGCGTTCGCCGCACAGCAGAGCATCTTTCCCATTCGCGGCGCGCTGCATGCGCGCCCTCTCAACATTCGCAAATGGCAGAATGTCTCGAGCGCCATTGGCAAGAGCGGTACAAATGACTGTCGATGCACGGAGCACATCGATGACGACTACGCATCCCAAGGCATCGCCGATTTGGGCGATGTCGCGTGCGCGCGTGCCTGGAGAGAGGGAGACGGCGATGTGCATTTGTTCAGACCGGATTTATTGAGTAAGCGACTATCTGTGGCTGGTATTGGTAACGAATGGCGGCTTCACGACAGTCGCGGCCACAGATTTGTCACGAATCGCGATTTCGATCTTCGTACCGATTTTCGAATGTGCGGTCTCGACGTAGCCCAGCCCGATTCCTTTGTCCAATGAAGGGGAGTGTGTGCCGGATGTCACTTCGCCGACGGTCGAGCCATTCACACGGATCTCACAGTGCGAACGCGGGATGGCTTTTTCATCCATCACGAAGGCGATGAGTTTCTTCTTGGGTCCTGCCTCTTTGATTGACGTCACATGCGATTTGCCGATGAAGTCCTGCGGCTTGTTGGCTTTAACCACCCAGCCTAGTCCGGCTTCGATCGGGTTGGTGGTATCGTCTATGTCGTTGCCATAGAGGGCAAACTTCATTTCGAGACGCAGCGTATCGCGCGCACCGAGGCCGATCGGGGTGATGCCAAATTCCTCTCCGGCTTCCATCGCCGCTTCCCAGCAGCTTTGAGCCAGAT
>JBKKDE010000355.1:0-3005 GCA_046708665.1 Candidatus Zixiibacteriota bacterium
CGGTGTCCTGCCCGCCGACAATCGCCGACCGTACGACGCCCACGAGATAATTGCCCGGCTTGTTGATGGAAGTCGATTTCAAGAATTCAAGTCGAACTATGGCCCCACTCTCGTGACTGGCTTTGCCCGCTGGATGGGATATCCGGTTGGGATCGTTGCTAACAACGGTGTCCTCTTCTCTGAGAGCGCAACCAAAGGGGCACACTTCATCGAGCTCTGCTCGCAACGTCGTATCCCGATCATTTTTCTGCAGAACATCACTGGATTCATGGTAGGCAAGCGCTATGAGCAGGGCGGCATCGCCAAAGACGGCGCCAAAATGGTGCAGGCCGTGGCGACTGCCGCAGTACCGAAAATTACTGTAATCGTTGGAGCGTCACACGGCGCCGGAAACTATGCCATGTGCGGACGCGGTTACGGTCCGCGCTTTCTGTTCACGTGGCCCAACGCCCGTGTGTCGGTCATGGGAGCCGAGCAGGCAGCCAGTGTGCTCGTGCAAGTAAAGGCGCAGCAATTGGAACGCGAAGGCAAGACTCTCTCAGAGAAGGACGCGGCCGACATAGCTGATCCCGTACGCGAAAAATACGAACGCGAGGGCGATCCGTACTTCGGAACAGCGCGCCTTTGGGACGATGGCATCATCGACCCCACGCACACACGACCGGTTGTCGGTCTGGCGCTGTCAGCAGCGCTGAACGCTCCCATCCGAGAGTCTCGGGCGCCAGTCTATCGCATGTAAGCACGATCTCTTTCATCTCTACATTTATCCATGCAAACTATCACATCATCAATTTCGGGATTCACCCAGACGATTACTCTGAACCGCCCGGAGGCGAAGAACGCCTTCAACGAATTGATGATCGAAGAGCTACGCGGCCTCTTTGCTGGAATCAGCGACTCAGTGAGAGCGGTAGTTTTGACCGGCGAGGGCAATGTCTTCTGTGCCGGAGCGGACATCAATTGGATGCGCGATTCCATCACGAGAAGCGAAGATGGCAATCGCAAAGACGCGTCCCTGATGGAATCGATGTTCGGTGCCATCGATGAATGCCCGGCGCCTGTCATCGGCCGCATTAATGGTTCCGCGCTTGGCGGAGGAATGGGGCTCCTCGCCTGTTGCGATATCGCCGTATCAGTCGATACTGCGCAGTTCGCATTTACCGAAGTCCGTCTTGGAATTGTGCCCGCAGTGATCTCTCCCTACTCACTTGCGAAGATCGGCGAGAAAGCCGCGCGCCGATACTTTTTGACCGGCGAACTGTTCGATGCCGCACGCGCCAGAGAGATCGGATTGATCCATGACATTGTGACGTCTTCTGAACTTGACTCTTCAGTTCAGAATATTGCGGACTCGTTGTCCAAGAATGGCCCTCATGCGGTCCGTACCGCCAAACAGCTCATTCGGGATGTGACACGCATGGATCGCGAACGCGCGCGCGCTCACACGACCGCGACAATCGCCCGCGTCCGCACATCACCAGAAGGGCAAGAGGGCCTGACAGCATTTCTTGAGAAACGCAAACCGAACTGGCTGGAGAAGTAGCAGCGCCGATGAAAGTGCTCATTGCCAACCGCGGCGAGATCGCCTGCCGGATCATCCACACACTTCGCGAGATGTCGATTCCGTCGGTCGCTGTCTACACCGACATTGATGCGGAGTCACCGCATGTGTGGCTCGCAGATGACTCCGTCGCTTTAGGGGCGACATCCGCGTATCTCGATATTCCCGCGGTCCTCGCTGCGGCCAAGAGTTCGGGAGCAACAGCCATCCACCCCGGTTACGGATTCTTGTCGCAGAATGCCGAGTTCGCACGTGAGTGCGCCAAAGCGGGTATCACATTTATAGGCCCTTCGCCAGAAGCCATGATCGCTCTCGGCGACAAACGCGGCTCGAGTGTGACAGCTACGAAACTCGGCATCCCGGTAATACCTGGAGCGCGCGAAACAGATTCCCTGGACGAAGCCAGGAAAGCGGCTGCAAAAGTCGGCTACCCAATTCTGGTTAAGGCGGCCGGCGGTGGGGGCGGCAAGGGGATGCGGCGAGTGAATTCAGCCGACGAGCTCGCCGATTCATTCGAGGCCGCCAAGCGCGAGGCCAAGGGTGCCTTTGCCGACGACCGTCTCTTGGTCGAAAAGTATGTATTTCCAGCCAGGCATGTCGAAGTGCAGATTCTCGGCGATGGCAAGGATGCGATTGCCCTGGGTGAAAGAGAGTGCAGTCTGCAGCGACGATATCAGAAGGTCATCGAAGAGTCGCCGTCGACCGGTATCAGCGAGAAGACTCGACAAGCACTATTCGACGCTGCGTGCCGTCTGGCCACTGCGACGAAGTACGCCAGCGCAGGCACTGTCGAATTCCTGATCGGACCCGACGAATCATTCTACTTTCTCGAAGTCAATTCACGTTTGCAAGTCGAGCATCCCGTGACAGAAGCCCTGACAGGAATCGACTTGGTCCGAGCTCAGATCGAGATCGCGCAAGGCGGTAAGCTCCCGGACGCGCCAGCGCCACGCGGCCACGCGATCGAGGCACGGCTCTACGCCGAAGATCCATACAACGGTTACCTGCCCTCGTCCGGAAGAGTTCTCATGCTCGAGTGGCCAACCATGCCAAACTTACGAATCGATACCGGGATTGCTGAGGGATCAGTGGTTCATCCTTTCTACGATCCGATGCTGGCAAAGTTGGTGACATGGGGACCGACACGCGAGCACGCGCGTCGGCGTATGATTGATGCACTGTCACAGACCACTCTGCTGGGATTGACGACCAACCAGACATTCCTGATCGAGATACTGAGCCGGAATTTTTTTATAACCGGGTACACATTTACAACGACACTCGAATCGGAGACTTGGAGTAAGCCCGACTCGCCGGAGGTTGCCGGGGCGGCTGCGGCGCAAGTATTGTCCCAACGATCGATGGAAACTGGGGGAAGTTCTGGCCCATCCGATCGTTACTCCCCGTGGCGAACACTCGGCGCATTCCGGATGGATTCATGACC
>JBKKDE010000356.1:0-3501 GCA_046708665.1 Candidatus Zixiibacteriota bacterium
TGGTCGGGTTCTTGGTCACTTCATTATAGATCGACCGTGAGCGGCTTCTCTGTAAGT
Source organism: Candidatus Zixiibacteriota bacterium (assembly GCA_046708665.1). GTDB lineage: Bacteria > Zixibacteria > MSB-5A5 > WJJR01 > WJJR01 > JACQFV01. The sequence continues at coordinate 58 of JBKKDE010000356.1, forward strand.
ATACGCTTCGAATGGGGTTGGGGGTGGAGGGAAATACAGCCAACATGTTGTGCTTCTCGGGCCCATAGCGTTCTCCCCCTCTGAGGGAGATGCCCTTGACGGGGCGCTATCCGTCAAGGACAGAGAGGGATCACTGTATCCTACAGGACCGGTGTTCCCATTCGCGGCGCCCTCTCTGTCATCGCGACGATAGAGCCGTCGCGCTGACATCTCCCCCAGAGGGGAGAGAGGCTGCCTTCTTCAATGGGGAAGAGACATCGGTCCTCTCACTTGATAGAGAGTTTGAGGCCGACGACGCCGAGGAGGATTAGGGCGATGCTGGCGAGGCGGAGAAAGTCACGGGACTCGTTGAAGAAGATCATGCCGAAGATGGCCGTACCAGTCGCTCCAATCCCGGTCCAGACTGCGTATGCAGTGCCAATCGGCAGTGTCTTTACGGCAACTGAAAGACAGTAGAACGACGCATACATTGCTCCGAGAGTAATAATCGAGGGCATCAGTCGACGGAATCCGTCGGTGTACTTAAGGCCGATGGCCCAGATTATTTCGAAGATGGCGGCGATGAAGAGATAGAACCAGGGCATGGTAGTCTCCGAGGATGGGACGTGCAGCGCATCATCAATACTTAACCCTTACCCGGCCCGGAAAAAACGCCGAGCCGACCTCTCCCTAAGGGAGAGATGTTATTATACCGCTATGCCGGTCCGCATGGAACTGCGTTGGGATCGTGCGGGAGTTCGCCGGAATTTAGGGTTGGGATGGATTCGCCGCGCGTGCGGGCAACGGTTTCGTACATGACTTTCTCCCACTGATCGACACGTTGATCCCAAGTGCAGAAACTGTGGACGTAGTTGCGTCCGGCGTTGGCCATTCTCAGCCGACGGTTGTCGTCGGTGAGCAATTCGGCCAGGGCATCAGCCAGTGCCGTGGCGTTGTCGGGACGAACGAGTAAACCAAATTCGCCGCGTGACATGATATCAGGAATGCCTCCGACATCGGTCGCGACTGTCGGCAAACCGGATGCGAGATACTCAAGCAGCGAGCGCGAGACTGTCTCTGAGCCGAGCGATGCGATAACGCCAATGTCGCAGCGTGAGAGCAGAGCGGGCAGTCGTGGGATCCGTCGGTCCACAACAGTGAAATCATCGACAAGATTGCCTTCGACAAACCAGCGTTTGAATTGGTCGATAGTGTAGTCTTTTTGATAACCGACCAAGACGAAATGACACGGGATGCTGCGTCGTTTCAGGATACCTGCGGCAGAGACGAGAACTCGATGGCCCTTGATCGGCGCAAAGCGCGCGACCATGACCACCAAGGGCTTGCCCTTCGGCAATTCGATCGCATTCTCCCTCATCGCACTTTCACCGAGATCCGAGTAGTCTGTCGGTTCGATACCCGCCTCGATGATGCGCAGTTTCGACGCCGGGATATGGAGTCGTTCCTGGTATGCGACGAAGTGGCGAGCATTGGCGGCCACGATCATGTCCGTCGCGCGGTTGTGCAACCAGATTGAGAGCGGGTGACGTTTTGGGGGCTTGGGGTCGAGAGCGCGTACGCGAATGAGGGCGACTTTCGGGGCGCGCATCGCCTTGGCCAACCCCCAAGCGGCGTGGTCCTCCCCCCCGTGCGCGAGGACAACATCGGGGCTGTGCTGACGCAACAACTCAATGAGCAGGCGTAGATTCTTGTAGTACTTCCCCGGCGATTTCTCTTCGAGATCGATGTGATCGATTGTCGGGATGCCTGAGGCACGGGCGCGTTCGAGAGCGGAATGGTTGCGTCGTGAGAGATACCACACTTGGTGCCCACGTGATTGGAATCGCTTGGCGGTTTCGATGGCATACCAAGTTCCCGCTGAGCTGCCGCCCAGTGTCGCTGAGACGATGATCTTCATTTTAGGAAGCCACGGAAGAAGTGATCGAGTTGGTTGAGCATCCGCTCCTCAGTGAACAACTGCCGCACCCTTGTAGCGCCCGCCTGGCCGAGGCGTTGCCGTACTTCGGGCGCCCCCGCCAGCGATTGAATCGCGACAGCGAGCAGTGCAGCGTCGCCTGCTGGAGCTAGTAGCCCCGCTTCATCGCGGCCGACAACCTCGGGAATCGCGCCGGCATCGGATGCGACCACGGGCTTGGCGCGCGTCATCGCCTCTAACAATACCCAACCGAAGGTCTCTTCGCGAGAGGGAAGAACAAAGACATCGCAGGCGTTGAAAAAGTCATCGGGACGGGCTGAGAATCCGGCGAATGTAATCTGGTCGCGGATGCCGAGCGAGTCGGCCAGCGCCTGAAGCTCCTTATCCTTGACGCCACTTCCCACTGCGATCAGGTGCGCGTTCGGATACGAGGCGTTGACAGTTTGAAAGGCGTGCATGAGCACGTCGACTTGCTTGACGCGTCGGAGACTGCCAACAAAAAGAATGAGAAAGGCATCGTCGAGGAAACCGAGCCGGTGGCGAATTTCGCGCATGCTTTCGAGGGATGGCGGATCGACTGGTGTGATGCCGTTGTGGATGACCGTGATCTCGTTGTCCTTCCATCCGGCGGACATCAGCATCTCACGGGAGTACTGCGAAGGTACCAACGCGTGATCAACCAAACGGTCGCGGGTGAGGCGCTGGAACCAGGCAAACTTGGGACGTCCGCCAACCCGCCAGATGACCGGGATTCCGGCTTGCTTGGTCGCGATGCCAACAGCGCGGATGTCGCGCCCGGAGCCGACAACAACGAGATCAGGCCGTTCAGCGCGACTGAAACCGCGGGCCCTGGCGTAGGTGATTAGGTCGAGCTCCCAGTGGAATGGCCAGACATGGGTGCGAATGCCAGCCGCGGCGGTGCGGGGGAGAATCGCGCTGCCCGCACGTCCGGCGACACTGACTTTCCAGTCGTGTTTGCCCATACCGATGGCCGCGGACAGCATCCATTGTTGGAGGCCGCCCCAGCCCTCAGAACTATCGCAGAAGAGAATGTGTGGCATGTCGTCTACCCGCCACACTCGCGAAGGGTGATGGCACCGCTAAATTCAACGTGCCTACGCAAGCCCTGACCTAAGGCGGTCAGGGCCACAAAAACATCGGAACTATCGCAGAAGAGAATATGTGGCATCAGGGAATCCGGGAATCAACTCCAATCCGTCATTCCCGCGAATGCGGTAATCCATGCGTGTGGCATGCGCGGTGGATTCCCGAATTCGCGGGAATGACGGATTGGGAGTGACGCAATCGATCTCATCAATCAGGCCGTGACCGGCGATGAAGTTCGCGCAACTTCGCGTACCGTGTGAATACATATACAGCCGAATACCACGCTTGGACGAAACCCGGCCAGCCATCTAGGAAGCCGCGACGCAGAACGTACGAGCGGATAAAGCGGAACGGCGGCTTCACAATGATTCCCAGAATTGAGGCTCGTCTCCCGTTCTCGAACATTTGCTGGGCCGAGAGTG
>JBKKDE010000357.1:0-7383 GCA_046708665.1 Candidatus Zixiibacteriota bacterium
CAGCGGCAACGCCTTCGAGTGGAATGGCTATACCCAACTAACCCCGGGTGTCCGGGAGGGGTACCCAGGCGATTGTGGTGATATGCTGACGCGGCAACTTGGGCAGTCGTATACGGCAGTCTTCTCCGATACTCTCGTGCTACCCACGACCAACGATCCCAAGGGGCGGCTCCATCTGCCGCTCGGACTCGAAGTCGTGCAGACTACGCATCAGTCTGCCGACAACTTCACCCGCCGCTTCATTATCTATGATTATAAGATCAGAAACATTTCCGATCGCCCAATCCAGCAGATGTGGTTCGGCGTGTTTCTCGACAACGATGTATTCTGGGAGAACGTCAGCCAGTGCCCGGAATCTGAGACGATCGATGACTTGTCCGGCATCCTGACGACTTGGCCGAACCCTGTAAATCCGATCTACACCGACTCACTTCTTGTCGCGTGGGCGATCGACAACGACGGCGATGCGTGCGGTGCTCCCCGCTTTCCACGCGTCTCAGCGCGCGGAGCCATGGGGATGCGTGTGCTTCGCGGCCCGACCCCCGAGTCGCGTGTGAACTTCAATTGGTTTACGACCAATTTCGGCAACTTAGATTGGGGCCCACGTCGGGCATCAGACAACTACAATTTCGGCTCCGGAGGTACTGGTCTTCCGCCCGGAGATGCACCAACGTATCATGTCATGTCCAACGACGAGATCGACTACTCGCAACCATATTCGGCGTTGGACTTCCGTCCCGATTGGGCGGCTCCACCGTTGGCGGCCGCTGATAACGTCGCCAATGGTCTCGACTCGCGAGTTGTGTTATCAACTGGACCGCTGCCGACACTGGATCCGGAAGAGTCTGTCCCATTCACGATCGCGTTTATCGGCGGAGGAAACGTTCACCGCATTCCGAGCAATATTGTCGATCCGCAAAATCCGCAGCCATATGTGGACAATCTCGATTTCAGTGACTTGGCGACCAATGCCTGGTGGGCGGGATTTGTTTGGGACAATCATGGCTTCGACACCGATGGCAATGGCTTTGCGGGTGATTACTACCGACCCGTAATTGGTGGTGACACTGTTTACTACAAGGGAGACGGTTGTCCCGATCTGGCCGGCCCTGCTCCGCCAGCGAGTCCTGATACTGCCAACTCGGATTTGCGGCTCGAGTCTCGCCCCGGAGAGTTGGTTATGCGATGGTCTGGACGCACGGTCGAGACGTCGCTCGATCCTCTCCTCCGCACCGCGGATTTTGAGGGATGGAGAGTGTATGTCGCGGAACGGAATTCCTTCCAGGATCAACCGACCGGCGAAGACTACTCACTAATCGCGTCTTGGGATAAAGTGGACTTCCGCAGGTATACGTACAACCCCATAAACGGGTTCTGGGATCTGGATTCAGATGCTCTCACGGTAGAAGGATGGCGGGCGTTGTTCAACGATCCGTCATTTGATCCCTTGGATCACCCAGGTCCGTCATTGACAACCTGTTACAACTACCCTGGCACTGACGTAGATGGCTTGCCAGCCGAGCGCTGCGCATATTTCTTACCACACGATGTCAACCACGCCAACGAATACCTTGTGGCGGGACAGCTCGAGCAGAATCTCATCCAGCGTGTGGCAGTTCACGACACGGTCATCGACGACATCGCCTACCAGTACGGCGAGTACGAACTGCGGCTGGACGGTCTCTTGCAGTCGCGCCATTACTTCCTAACATTGACCGCTTTCGACTTCGGTGACCCGTTTAGCAATCTCGAGCCGCTGGAAACAGCGAAAGGCGGCATTGGAAGCCGTTTGGCGGGAATCCCGATCTACTCTGCTGATGTTGTTGAAGACTATTCGAATCGCGGCGGGGCGTTCGCGGACTCTGTGAAAGTGTCCGTGTATCCAAACCCGTACAAGATCGGATTTCAAGGCGCGAACGGACGTTTGACGTCATACTTCGAGCAGGGCTTCGAAGGGACGTCGGGGCAGTCAGAGCTCAACGAGCAGGATCGCCGAATCCACTTTATCAACGTGCCGGATACATGCGAGATCAACATTTACACTCTCGATGGAGACCTTGTGCGCACGCTGACTCACCACTGGCCGCCCGGACCATCGGACGTTCTTAGCGGGTATTCATCGAAAGTCTCCTGGGACTTGATCTCACGCAATACGCAGGCGGTGACGTCGGGCATCTATATCTACCGTGTCGATTCGCGACTGGGTTCGCAGGTCGGCAAGATTGTGATAATCAAGTAAGCCAAGCCACATTCAGGCGAAGGACGCCAGCATGGATATGAGAAAGATTGTTACGCGCACGATACTGGGAGTAGCCACCGTGGTGTGGGCTTGGTCCGGGGCCGTCGCGCAGGATAAAGTGGGAACCACGGGCGCGCAGTTTCTCGAGGTCGGCGTCTCGCCACGCGCCGATGCCCTCGGCGGCGCGTTCACGGCGATCGCCGATGACGTGTCGGCAATATATTACAATCCCGCCGGACTCGTGCAATTGGAAAACCGCCAGGCGATGATCTCACGCATCGACTATCCCGCTGATATCACGTATTCGTTTATCGGCGTGGCCATGCCCGTGGGATTTGGTGGTGTGCTCGGGATCGGTTATTACGGACTGGATGCTGGCGACATAGACGTCACTACCCACCAGCATCCCAATGGGGTTGATGGGTGGACATTCGGAGCCAGAGACTATGCGCTCAGCATGTCGTACGGACGCTTGCTGACCGATCGGTTTTCAATCGGCGTGACGGTGAAGCTTATTGATGAGCTTTATGAGGAAGAACGCGCCACAGGTTGGGCGGCCGATGTCGGCACGCATTACAACACTGGCTGGCGGAATTTTAAGATCACCATGCTGCTTTCCAACTTCGGCCCGGACATGAGGTTTATCACTCAGGAATACCCGCTGCCGATTAACTTCAAGTTTGGCGGGGCGCTTGATGTGCTCGATGGCCCGGGACACCACGCCATCTTCGCGATCGAGGGATCACACCCGGCTGATAACCGAGAAAAGTACAACGTCGGTATGGAATACACCTTTCGCGATTTCGCCTCGCTCAGGGCGGGACAGCGCTTTGAACACGATCTGGGTGGGATGAGCGTCGGCGGTGGATTGAACTTCAAGATGAGTGAAAAATACAGAGCACGGATCGACTACGGCTACCAGGATTTTGATGCATTAAGCGAGATTCACCGCTTTGCTCTGACGGTCGATTTCTAAACAGGTTGCGAACCGCCACGGGGATGGTATCGAGATGAACGTGAAGAGATACGCTGAGAGGATTCAGACGGCACTGCGCGCTACTTACGCATGGGGACTTTCGGTCGCAATCGGACTGTTGTTCGTGTACGGTTGCGGGACACTCGAGAACCAGGGCGGGCCCGGAGAGAATCGACTTCCGGAAGTGTTCATCGTTAACGTGCCGGCCGACGGTTCGGAATTCTCAATCAGCCCGACTGTGTACTGGTATGGAACCGACAGTGATGGCCGGGTGCTTCGCTATGACTACACGGTTGTGACCGGCGCCGAAGTGGACAGTGTCACCGCGGAGATCGGCGGCAGTCAGTCGCCGGTTGAGAAGTACATTGCCTTCGTATTGAACGATCAATTTCCGCGATGGATCTCGGTATTCGTAGACAGCGCCGATGCCGGTGAGTTGCCGACAGAGGAGCAGATCCGTTTGTTCGCTGCTCCATTTGCTGCGACGTGCGATACCGTGTGGATTTATATCCGTGACAATTTAGGAAACCGAATCGATTCGAACGCCGTTCTTGTGGATTGTCAATCCGACACGATTTCTCAGTTCTTCTTCATCCGCGCGATTGACGATCAAGCCGCGAACTCCGAGATCAAGTACCGCTCGTTTAGACGGCGCAACCATTGGCCGGAGACAGAAATTGCTTCGGGATTCAATCAATATACCGAGTACATTTCGCTCCCGAATTTGACACAAACCTACAATGGAATCCGGGTGTATTGGAGCGGATCAGACCGACTTGATTTCCTCCCACCGTCAGTGCCGCTGTTGGAATACCATTGGCGACTCTACGGCCCGTACCCGTTCGATCCCAGTGCTCCGGAGGCGCGCCCGACACTGGCGGACACTCTCGGACGACAACCCGTGTATGAGTCACAGAACCCTGATCCTCTGGTCGGTGTCTGGGTGCGCGACACGACCACTGTGATTTATGATTTGTGGCGCCAGGCGGATCTGAGCCCGGATCCGTTTAACGATACAACGATTACGCGGGCAGGATGGTTCATGCTCGTGGTGACCGCACGCGACGATGCCTTCATCTCCGATGAGTCACCGTCCGTCGCGACGTTCAAGGCATTAAACCCTAAGTTCGAACGCAAGATGGTCTATATCGATGAGGGATGGTACAGCATCGATACCTACACGAACCCATCGAGACGGCCCAGCGAGACTGAGCCCTTCACGAATCAGGCATTTTACTGGAATCTCGTGAAGTCGGTTTATCCTGAGGCTGACACAATGCTTGACTTCTGGTGGCGTAGCAAGACTCCCCCGCCATTCAAGGACTGTCCTCCGTCTATGAACCGTCCGCGTTGCGGGAATTACGTCTCTCTCGAAATGCTTGCCCGGCACCGCATGGCATTTGTCACAGACGACGATGTGTATGATCAAATCAGCCCGGCCGGGGCACCGCCATCTGTCCGCGATACGTATCGTAAGTACCTTGATGCGGGCGGAATGATTTGGATCATCGGTCGCCATTCTCTACTACCTGCGACAGAGACGTCTCAGGGAAGCAAAGAACGGCTATTTGATCTGTGCACGTTCGGAACAAACGTGTACGACAATCTGGGATGCAACTACCTCGATATCGAAGGAATGTACTATCCTGGGTGGCGCGCGAACGCCATTCCCATCAATCGCGTGGGCGAACCAGCTCGTGAGTCAACGACAAATGACGAATTCGTTGCGGCCCAATTGATAGCAACTGGCACTGGATTGCCCGAGCGGCTTGAGATTGACAAATCGAGGGTTGACAGTATGTATCTTAGCTTTCTCGTCTATAACGCGTTGAATTCGCTTCGTCCTCAGCCCATCAATGGTGTGCCTGACGTAAACTTTTTGGTGCTTGGATCGAACTCGACGCCGCTATACACTTTTGAAAGTTGGCGCCCAGGTGGACCGATACCACCAAGTGGTGGTCCGTCATTCTCGCATGGAAAGCCCGTGGGCCACCGTCGGATTGGTCCGAATCGTGAGACACCGCTCTACAAGACGTGTTACATGACGTTCCCGCTATACTTCATCAAGCAGGAACAGTCGGAAGAGCTCTTCCGTAAGATGATAGACTGGTTCTTCCTGCCGTTCAGTCAGTCCTGATCAAGCAACATGATCGACTCAAACCCCGGCCTCAACTTGTAAGGCCGGGGTTTTTTCATACTGCACATCTGCACAAACCTGAATCACACTGCATGACGTGAACTGACATGCGGACCGATGCAAGCTCCTGCACACACACCCTGCGCGGAATTGAGTCAAGTGCGAAACGCCCCTCAGTTTCTCCGGCCGTAATCCATTGCCAGACAGCATCTTGCAATACCAAATAAATTCCGCTCCAAAATAGGCATCTGCGCTTAAATTGAACATGGCGGCATCCTTGTTGCGCAATAGATGGCCATGACAAAGTTCTCAACCAACCTGATAGTTTGCGCTCTACTCCTCCCGGCGATTTCGGGGCACACGGCGAGCCTTTCTCCGAAGCAGCAGTCGTCGATTGCGCCAGAGCTTGCCGCTCAAGTGGCGAACGCTGGTGAGCACGAGGAGTATAGCGTTCTCGTTCGTATGTCCGATGGTGAAATGACTCCGAGCCGCCTCAGTTCACTGGCTGCTTCTGCGCACGGGATTCAGGATAGATATCAGACGATCGGCGGCGCGTTGCGTTCCGCGGCTGAGTCTGTAGTGCCATCAGTTCAAGGGAAATCGATTATTGTCCGTCGTTTTTGGATCGCGAATGTCGTCGAGATGCGCGTCGATCGCGTGGCCATGCTCGCACTGGCCGAACAGCGCGATGTGGTCATGATCGCTCCGAATGTCTCGATCGAACTGCTTGACCCCGTCTCTATCGTCGACGCGGTCGCGGCTTCAGCGGGAGCCGGTTCAAACTTGCAGGCGATAGGTGCGCGCGCGCTTTGGTCGCGCGGGCTGACCGGCAAGGGACGCTTGGTCGCTTCGATCGATACCGGCGTTGAAGGTGTTCACCCGGCGCTCTCCGGTAACTGGCGCGGAAAGCGCGGCGACACCTCCGAATCGTGGTTCGATCCGCTCAATGGTGCAGTGCCGACGGACAACAGTGGTCATGGCACGCATGTGATGGGAATCATGGTTGGCCGTGATGGCGCCGACACGATCGGGCTTGCTCCGGACGCCGAATGGATTGCGGCTGCAGTTGTCGATCGCGGACGGTCCTTGTCGGCCACGTTTGCCGATATCCTGGCCGCGTTGCAGTGGGTTGTCGACCCCGATGGCAATCCGTTAACCATGGACGATGTTCCCGATGCAGTCTGCAATTCGTGGGGTGTATCACAGCAGATTATCAGTCCCTGCGACCAACTGTTCTTCGAAGCGATCGACAATGTCGAGTCGATGGGTGTGGTCTGTGTGTTCGCGGCCGGAAACGAAGGGCCGAATACAATGTCGATTCGCAATCCCGCCGACCGTGCAACCTCGCCGACAGCATCGTTCTCAGTCGGAGCAGTCGATGCTAACGTGACCGGTTTCCCGGTCCCGAGCTTTTCAAGCCGCGGTCCGTCGGCGTGCGATGGTCTTGCCAAGAAGCCGGAGATAGCCGCTCCTGGTGTCTCGATTCGTTCGGCGTTTAAGGGACAAACATACAAATTGATCAACGGCACATCGATGGCCGCCCCGCATGTCGCTGCGGCAGTCGCGTTGCTGAGGCAGTACAACCCCGAACTCACTCCGGAACAGATCAAGAATGCACTCTTGTCGACGGCCGATGATATCGGGACTCCCGGAGAAGATAACTTGTCGGGACGCGGCTTGATCAATCTCGAAGCCGCGATCGCCTCGATAGCCCCGGCAAACTTTCCGATCGTGACGACAGGCAGCCCCACAATTAATGCCGGCGGGGATGGCGTTCCTGCTTTGGGCGAGGTTGTCGAGTTGGTGATTCCGATTTCGGGTGCGGTTGTCGATGCCGACAACATCACACTCAGACTCGAGTCGATATCCTCTCGCGCTGTCGTTCAATTGGGAGATGCATACATCGGCACTGTCCCTGCAGGTACGACTGCAGACAACGCCGGTACGCCATTCGTAGTTCAGGTGTCGTCGAATGCAATAGCCGGCGACACAGCGTGGTTCGAAGTTCGTTTAACTGGGGATCCGCTACTC
>JBKKDE010000358.1:0-3772 GCA_046708665.1 Candidatus Zixiibacteriota bacterium
GATGTACATGATGTTGCTTCGCAAAAAGTGCGAGAGATTCAAAACATACTGTGTCGGCTTGGGCAACTCTGCGCCAAGACCGGAAAACATCTTGGCAAACACGGGAACGATGTACGTTAACATGGCAAACGTCACGCCTGCGGCGACGATCACAATCACGGCCGGATACACCATGGCGCCGCGCACTTTGCGTACGAGGGCATCGGCCTTTTCGCGGTAGTTGGCCAAGCGGACAAGGATGGTATCCAACGCACCGCCGATTTCGCCGGCATCGACCATGTTCACGTAGAGATCATCGAACACTTTCTTGTGCTTGCCCATGGCTTCGGCCAATGTCGAGCCCGAGGAGACAGAGTCCTTCACCTGGCTTACCACATCGCGCATCTCCGCTGATTCCATCTGCTTCGATAGAATGTCGAGGCACTGAACCATCGGTAAACCTGCGCCGATCATGGTGGCGAATTGGCGCGTGAAACGCGAAATGTGCACCTTCTTGATGCCACTTCCGAGCTTAATGTTGATCTGCGTGGCTTTCTTGTTCACGGACTCTACGGCAATTTTCTTGCCTCGCAACATGCGGTCAACATCCGCCTTGCTCCGGGCTTTCATCTGTCCTGCGACAGCGGTTCCTGCAGCCGTCTTCCCTTTGTACTCAAACAGCGGCACGTTCCCCTCCTGACCCGGCACGGACACGCACGGAACCGGCTTCTTTGGCACGGGCGATAATGTCATCGAGTTCCTGCGGGTTCGACGAGCGCGCGACGCAGTCACCATAAGTGATCTTGCGTTGGAGATACAGTTCCGCCAACGACTGGTTCATCGTCTTCATGCCGTACTTTGCACCCGCTTGGATCAAGCTGTAAATTTGGTGTATCTTGTCATCTCGAATGGTGGCGCGGATGGCCGGAGTACAAATGAGAATTTCCATCGCCATGACACGGCCGCCGCCGATTTTCGGAATCAAGGTCTGCGAGACAATGGCCTGGAGCACGAATGAGAGCGCGACGCGTACTTGCTCCTGCTGATTGACCGGAAACACGTCGATGATGCGGTTGATCGATTCCGCGGCCGAGTTTGTGTGCAATGTCGCGAATGCCAAGTGGCCTGTTTCGGAGATGCTCAGCGCCGCCTCGACAGTTTCGAGGTCGCGCATTTCACCAACCAGTACGACATCGGGATCTTCGCGGAGTGCATACTTGAGCGCCGAGGCGAAGGATACGGTGTCGGTGTTGACTTCGCGCTGATTCACAAGCGAAGATTGGTGCCTGTGTAAGTACTCGATTGGGTCCTCGACCGTGATGATGTGGGCAAAGTGCTCGCGATTTATGCGGTCAATCAGCGCTGCCAAGGTGGTCGACTTTCCAGAACCGGTCGGTCCGGTAATGAGACAGAGACCACGCGGCTGATCGGCGAGGTCGGCTACAACTTTGGGAACACCCAGTTCTTCAAAAGACGGAATGCTAAACGGAATCTGGCGAATAGCGATTGCGACGTTGCCTCGCTGAACGAAAACGTTGCACCGGAAGCGGCTCAGATTTTCGATGCCGAAGGAAAGGTCAAGTTCCCACGACTCCTCAAAACGCTTGCGCTGCTTCTCGTTCATGATGCTGTAGGCGAGCTTCTTGGTTTGCTCTGGCGTAAGCGTCTCGGCATCAATCGCTTGAAGCCGCCCATCGATACGCATTCGTGGCGCCGAGCCGACCGTTAGGTGCAAGTCGGATGCACGCCGTTCGGCCATCAGTTCCAATAATTCACGCAATGTAGTCATCGCAGTAGTTCCCGCTTGGTTGGAGTCCCCGGCCCGCCTGCCGGTACTACTATTCTTATATCGGCGTTACGTGGCGCCCTCTTGATCCCTACTATGCCGACTCGGCAATTACCTGCTCGAATGGAATTTCACCCTTCTTCATCTTTTCAATGGCTGCCATGCGCAGAGTCTGCATCCCGTCTTTCATGGCCTGCTGGCGAATCTCCTCTGAACTGGCACCATCGAGAATCATGCGTTCGATTTTCCCAGTGATGGGCATTACTTCAAAGATACCGGTACGGCCAGAGAGACCACCGTTGCCGCACTCGCCACAACCACGCCCGATAAACATCTTGAGGGACTTGGCCTCTTCAGACGTGACACCCAAAGCGGCGATATGCTCTGGCTCAACGGGTACTTCCTCCTTGCACGACTGACAAATGCGTCGTGTCATTCGCTGCGCCATGATAAGCTTGGTTGCGGATGCCACGAGGTACGCAGGCACTCCCATATCCACCAGGCGATGGATTGTCGAGGCGGTATCGTTGGTGTGAAGTGTGGAGAACACCAAGTGACCCGTGAGCGCCGCGCGAATGGCGATTTCGGCAGTCTCACCGTCTCGGATTTCACCGACCATGACGATGTCAGGATCCTGACGTAAGAATGATCGCAGAGCGGCGGCAAAGGTCAGCCCGATGTCGGTACGGACGTGGACCTGATTGATTCCCTCAAAATTGAATTCGACCGGGTCCTCGGCGGTCATAATGTTCACATCCGGGCTGTTCAAAGTCTTGAGCGCCGAGTAGAGCGATGTCGTCTTTCCTGATCCTGTAGGACCCGTGACGAGAATCATGCCATACGGGAGCTCAATGGCATGCTTGAAACTGTTGAGGGCTCCCTCGGGAAATCCCAGCTTTGTCAGATCTGTGCGCAACGACTCCGGGTCGAGAATTCGCATCACGACCTTTTCGCCAAAGATTGTCGGAAGCACTGAGACGCGAAGATCGATCGCACGCTTCCCCAACTTGATCTTGATGCGACCGTCCTGGGGAAGGCGTCGTTCGGAAATGTCGAGATCCGCCATGATCTTTAAGCGCGAAACAATGGCAGCGCGGTACTTGAACGGCAAGGGCGGCGATTCACGCAGTTGCCCGTCGACGCGATACCGCACGCGGAGAATTTTTTCGTACGTCTCAATGTGAATATCCGATGCACCGCGTGTGATCGCATCGAGAATGATCTTGTCTACGAGCTTAACCAGCGGCTTATCCTGTACCTGCGATTGCAAGTCCAGGTCATTGAGCTGTTCTTCTGTGTCTATGACTTCAAGTTCGCTATTGCCTTCTTCGAGACCCTTGATCAAATCATTGATTCCCGCCGAGTCCGCGTAGTACTGCTCTATTGAGCGCGTGATCGCACGTTCGGGGGAGATCACCGGTTGGATGGAGCAGCCGGTGATGAATTTTATGGCATCAAGGACGTAAATGTTGTGCGGATCGGATATAGCAACGACGAGGGTCTTCCCGACCTTGGATACTGCGATAACGTTGAAGCGTCGGGCAATGTCGAGCGGGATCAGCTTGACAACCTCGGGATCAAGCTCGACATCGGACAAGCGGAGCGCGCCGATATTCAACTGCCGCCCAATAAAGTGCGTCAGCTCGTCTTCATCGGCAATGGCTCCGATGCGGACGAGAATGTCAGCAAACTTCTCGTTGCTTTCACGCTGTTGTTTGACGGCGGATTCGAGCTGTTCCGGAGTAATCCGGCCCGCCTGCACCAGCATGTGTCCTAGTTCCTGCGACACGTTATTTACCATCCCTGGTCTTTTGAGTCATGATCGCATGCCGATTATGTGTACGATTCCAGCTTCGCGCATCTACCCGAACCACCCGGAGCCCTACTCCTTAAACATGCTGTCTATCTTCTCCCCGGCGCTGGTCGAGAAATCGTCCGAAAGGTCGGCCCGGCCATCGGCCGCCGGTGTTGTTAGCTCCTTCAGTCGATCAGCGGTCTCCTTGGCAT
>JBKKDE010000359.1:0-4507 GCA_046708665.1 Candidatus Zixiibacteriota bacterium
GACTGTCCCACTTAATGTTACATGGAACATTGGTCAAGAATTAACGCCTGAGCAGAAAAACTACCCCTACGCGAATTTCCCACCAGTTGGTGTTAGACTTGGCTTTAAGACGGTTACCCTCGTTGTCTACTTTGGCCTCGGCTTGGCTACCATCAGCTTGGGTGAAGAGGTCTGTCCGAGCGGTTCCCTTCGAACTCACCGATGTGTATCGCGGCTCGAATGAAAGCCCTATCGTTCTGGTGGCGGGGACCAGGACTCCAATCCCCGCGGAAATGGTCGAGGTCACACTCACTGTACTCTCAAGAGTCTCTGTTGCCGCTGGCAAGCCGGCGAACTGCACTGGTGGATCATATTCGAGCTTGGCCTTGGGTTGTCCAATTCCTACCCCGGCAAATACATATGGTTGCCAACGCTCGTACCCACCGCGCAAAAAGAACCTCCCCCACGCTTGGGCCACCCAGACATTGGTGCTTCCCGTGTGATCGAAGCCCGGTGTCGCGGCGACATCGAGATCAAAACTGCTCATGGAGTAGTTCAAACCGACGCAGGCAAAATCACTGAGGAAGCGCCCTGCTTCGAGACCGCCCGTAAGTCCGTTCTTATTCCCGTCCTTAGGCGCCGAAGCATCTTCGTCCTTCTCCGCGAATCGTCCTGTCGGAATCGCGAGTCCGCCCTGCGGCCAGATGACCCAAGACTTCGCGTTAGACTTCGGTTGAGCGAGGACGGTTGCTGGAGTAAGACCGGTGACCAAGAACAACGCTACGATCGTCTTTCCCGCGACTTGTGCTGAGCACAGTCGAAGCAATGCGGGAATCCATGCACGGTGCGACTGCGGTGGATTCTCGTCTACGCGGGAATGACGGTTTGCCAATTTAATGGTCTTAGTCATGGAAGCCCCCTTTATGGGCACAAATAATAAGGGCCGGACTGCCCGGCCCCTATAGAAATCAAGATTCAATTGGCGCTATGCCTCCGACGCCTTCTTGGCTGCTTTGGCTTCTTCGATCACTTTGCCGGCGACGTCGCGGGGGACTTCCTCGTAGTGCGAGAATTTGCGCGAATAGGTTCCGCGTCCCTGGGTCAGTGAACGCAGCGTGGTCGAGTACTTGAAAAGTTCCGACAACGGAGCGGTCGCCTTGATGGTCTGCCACTTATTCAACGGTTCCATGCCCAGGATTTTGCCGCGCCGAGACGACATATCGCCCATGACATCTCCGGTGTAATCGTCGGGGACGGTAATCTCGACTTCGTAGATCGGCTCAAGCATGACGGGATGGCATTTCAAGAACGCCTCGCGGAATCCCATCATACCGGCAATCTTAAACGCCATGTCCGATGAATCAACGTCGTGGTAGGAACCATAGAACACCGCGACACGCACATCGACTACGGGGTGGCCCGACAATCCACCCTCGATCATTGCCTCGACCACACCCTTCTCAACCGAGGGAATAAACTTGGAGGGAATTACGCCGCCCGTGATCTCGTCGACAAACTCGAACCCTTCGCCGTGTTTGCGCGGCTCGAGACGCAGTTGGACGTGGCCATACTGACCGCGTCCGCCGGTCTGCTTCTTGTGTTTGTATTCCACTTCGGCTTTGGTTGTGATCGTTTCACGGTACGGGATGCGCGGCCGTTCGAGCGTGACATCAACGCCGAACCGCTTCTTCAGCTTGCTCACGACAACGTCAAACTGCAATTCACCCTGTCCGAATATGACAGTCTGGTGGATATCCGGAAGCACCTTGTGTGAGAAACTCGGGTCTTCCTCATGCAAACGCACCAATCCCAGCCCGACTTTCTCGTCATCGCCCTTGGTTGCCGGCTTGACAGCCATTTCGTGCAACGGTTGCGGGAACTGAATTGGCGGGAGTTTGATTTTGGCTTTGCGATCCGAGAGTGTGTCGCCCGTATGCGTGTTGCGCAATTTTACGACCGCACCGATATCACCCGCCGACAACATCTGTACTTCGGCGCGTGACTTGCCGTTGAGGACATAAATCTGACCAATGCGCTCATCGGCTCCGCGGGTGGTGTTAGCGACATCATCGCCGTGTTTGAGTTGTCCGGAAAAGACACGCACCAACGACAGATCTCCGAGGTGCGCTTCGGAGACAGTTTTGAACACAAGCGCGGACAATGGCTCGGTCGGCTTGGACTTGCGTTCAACCTCCGCATCTTTGTGATCGGGATCAGTCCCCTTGACCGGCTCATGATCGGCCGGGGATGGACAGTACGAATCCAAAAACTCCAGAAGCAACCGGACTCCCGCACCGGTCGTGGCGCATCCACAGAGAATCGGGAACGCTTTACCCTGAGTGATCGCGCTGGCGAGGCCATCATGCATCTCCTGCTCGGAGAGATCGCCCGTATTGAAGAACTTCTCCATCAATTCATCCGAGGCCTCGGCGGCGGCTTCGACAATCTTGGCGCGCCACTCAGCGGCAGCGTCTTTGACGTCGTCGGGAACTGGCATTTCCGACGGTTCGCCTTTGGCGTCAAACTTGAATGCCTTCATCTTAATGAGATCAACAATCCCTTTGAATCCTGCGGCCTCGCCAATTGGCCATTGAACCGGAACAGCGCGAACACCGTAGCGCTCGGCCAATGAGTCGACTGCCTTTTTGAAGCTGGCATGCTCTTTGTCCATCTTGTTGACGAAGAACACACGTGGCAGATACGTCTCATCAAGGACCTGCATGACATGCTCGGCGCCGACCTCCATACCGGCCGGAGCATTCAGAAGTGTGACAACGATATCGACAACCCGCATGGCGCTGACCACTTCGCCGAAAAAGTCGGCGTAGCCGGGAGTATCGATAATGTTAAACTTGATGCCTTTGACTTCGGTATGCGCCAGCGAAATTGCGAGAGTCATGCGCCGGTGAACTTCCTCATCGGAGTAATCGGTGGTGGTGTTCCCTTCCTCGACCCGCCCCATTCGGCTGATAGCGCCGGTGGTAAAGAGCATGGCTTCGGCCAGCGACGTCTTTCCGGTGCCGCCGTGAGCGATCAGGCCGAGGTTGCGTATGTTGTCGGTGGTGAACTCCTTCACGTATGTCTCCTTCGCCGCCCCCTGGTGGCCAGAACTCAAAAGATATTTCTCAACTGCAAGGGAGTCAACCCCGGGAATGCCGGGATCGGATGCATGGAGACTCAAAGGAAGCTTACGTGCGGTGGTGTTCAATACTGCGGACGGCTGAGGGCCAGCGACAAGTCGCTATTACCGCGCGATGACGTTGACAGCACGCTCGCGGTAACAAACCCTGCTCACTCGTCCTGCCGTGGGGTGGCGGTGAGAGACACGCCAGACTGTGGAGGGGCCAGCTCCCGCTCTTTCGACAAACTGTAGCTGGCAAGTTCCAGACGCGTGTGCAACGCCAGTTTCTTGAGGATGTTGTGCACATGGCTTTTGACCGTGTAGACTGCAATGCCCAATGCACTCGCGATCTCTCGGTTGCTGCGGCCCAGAGAGATCAAGTCCACAACCTCCTGCTCACGCAGCGTCATCTGCACAAACTTCGCCAACTGTTCCGGCTTGGTCTTCAAAATTGCGTGGTCGACAATCTGCGTGAACACCGAGTCGGTGAGTGGGCCCGGCAGCACTTTTTCACCTTTCGCGACAACTCGGATTGTGCGGTAGAACTCGTCGATGGCTGTGTCCTTCAGTATGAATCCGGACACACCAACCTTGACGAGATCAATGACATTCACTTGCGCCGGGAACAGCGCCATTACGACGATGGCCGAACTTGGAAGCTCCGTGCGAATAGTGGCCAGCATCTCGAATGTGTTTTCGGTCTTCTGGCCAAGATCCAAAAGGACAACGTGAGGATTGACCACTTTCGCGCGCCCCAATGCGCGCTCGTCGACACAAGGAATCGAGATTGCGCGTATATCCGCCTCCGCATTCAACATCGCCAGTGCCCCATCACGCAGGAGCCGATTGTCTTCAACGAGTAGTACACGAATAGTTGGCATGCACAGACCTCCGCTGCCTCCCGCACGCAGCCACAACCTGCGACGTGGGTTACCGCACTCCATTGTTTCCCTCGTCACAGACAATACGCACCGCCGCAATGCCTTCGCAATGCTATTTAATGACAGCATGCCGCGCCAACCGTCAGGTACGAGCGACATCCACCACTGTATCGTGCAAGGTCAAGCTGCCATTCCGCGCCCTTGCACGGCGATTCGACCTATGCGGAATGCGAAATTCGTATGCGCGCACGCAGGGCCGCCACTCCGGATCGGGCGGCTTACGCGTGTCAGTACTAACCCCGACGAGCTAAACATAAATCACTCTTAGGGTTGATCACGCGACCGGGTGGGGTCTCCGATATCCTCTTTAGATAGCGTGAGTGACAGGGCCGCCGATTGCGTCAACCTTGAGATTGGGCGCTTCACTCAAATGCACTACTCGCGGAGTCATGTTGCTTGGATTGTTGGCTCACCGCCTGCAATCGAGCTTGCGGCAAATAGGGTGTTGGCACTCTCAATGTGAACG
>JBKKDE010000360.1:0-6419 GCA_046708665.1 Candidatus Zixiibacteriota bacterium
GCACAGTACCTGTCGGGTTGTTCGGCGAGCAAATCAGAATCGCGCGCGTGCGGTCATTGATCGCATCTTCGATCACTTTGCGCGCCGGCAAGCAGTACCCGAGAGAAGGTTCCGAGGCAAACGGGCGCAATTCGATGGCCGCCGCCTTGGCGAGCGAGTTGTAATTCGTGTAGAAGGGTTCGGATGTGACAATGTTGTCGCCGGGATCGCAGGTCAGGAGCATCGCGAAGAGGATCGCTTCTGAGCCACCTGTCGTGCCCTGGATCTGCTCGGGACGAATGTCGAGACCCCTGAGCGCATAGTAATTCGACCATGCTTTCAGGAGCCCGGCATGTCCCTTGGAATGCCCATAGGCGAGCACTTTCTCGTCAAAGGCGCGCAACACCTCGAAGAACTGCGGGGGCGTCGGGATATCCGGCTGTCCAATATTCAGATTGTAAACGTTGATACCGCGGGCACGGGCTTCATCGCCAAAGCCGACCAATTTGCGAATCGGCGAAGGCGGCAAGCTGTGGGCGCGTCGGGATATCGCGGGACGTGGAGCGCCGGTAGCGTTGATTGTCGCTGAAATGCTCATAGTGTGTGTCTCCCCGCCTCAGTAAGTCGCGGTGTCATACGAATGTACGATCCGTGCGCAAGGGAGTCAATCAGTCGGACATCGGCAGGGACTGCCTCTGCCCCCACCAACGGACCGCCTCACCGATTGAGTCGGCGACATGGTCCGGCTGTATCGGTGCAGTCCACTCCGTAAGCTCTTGCCTGCCGTAGCCGGTGAGCAGCAAGATCCCGGGGATGGCCATCGCCTGCCCAAGTTGCACGTCGCACATCCTGTCTCCAGCAACAAAGGACTGTGACAAATCGATGTCGAAATCCCGGGACGCACGTTCAACCATACCGCGCGCGGGCTTGCGACAGTCGCATGCGGGTGTCGAAGCGGAGGGATAATGCGGGCAGTAGTAAATGGCGTCGATTCGCGCCCCACGCTGCGCGAACAAATCGATGACCCGCTGGTTCACCGCATTCACAACCTGTTCATCGAAGTAGCCCCGCGCGACACCCGATTGATTGGTCACCCCGATGACCAGATACCCCCAGTAGTTGAGCTGCCGGACCGCTTCAATCGCATCGGGCAATGCCTCTACACCCTGTGGGTCTGAAAGAAAGCCATGCTCGACGATGAGAGTGCCGTCGCGATCGAGAAAGGCAGCGGGACGTTTCGGTGTCGAATTCATGAGCTGGTCGTGACTCCCGAATGTGGCCTGAGGGCGGCACCGACCGCTTCAGAGATTGATGCGACGTTGAGTTCATCGAAGCAGAATCGTCGCTCGCGGAAACATGGCGCACTGCCATGGCGGTGGCATGGCGAACACCATGAGCCGGCGTGAAACGCGCGAGACCGGGGTCCGGCTGGTGCAAATCCGAGTGAAGGATGGGTGGGTCCGAAAAGGCCGATTGTCGGGACACCGAGGGCATCGGCAACGTGCATGAGGCCGGAGTCGGAGGACAGGAATACCGCACACCCGGCGATCAGGGACATTGTCTCGCGCAAGGGCTCCCCGATGTTGATTTCGAACGAAATTCCCGGGATCGAACGCGAGGACTCATCAACGAATTGTTCGATCGCGGCGCGATCGTCTGCGAGACCGAAGAGCGAGACACTCGGTCTTGATGCGGGTGCAATATTTTCAAGTATTCGCATCCACACGTCCGCGGGTACTGCTTTTGTCGCGTGTTTGGCTCCCCAGCCGATCCCGATACGGCCCGGAGAGGTTCTCGATAGCCCGTCGACGCGTAGTCGTTCGTGTTCACTCAGAACAAGGTGAGGCAAAGCCACGCCGGTTGTCCCTGTCGCAGTCAGATATGAGTCGAGCGCCGAAATTGGGGTGTCGAGCCCCTTCTTGCTCCACACCATGCGAAAGCGTTGGAGAGTTGATTTGTCGATTCGGCGCGTCGAGTTCGACTTCAATCCCGACATCAACAACCGCGAACGAAGATTGCCATGCAGATCGACGATTCGTTCGAAGGATGACGATCCGAACGATTTTCGGTAATCCGCGATAGATTGATCGGCTTCGAGCGGAACAACCGTCACCCAATCGGGACCATCTTCAAACAGTGCCGCATAGTCGCGCTTGGTCGCGAAGATGATCTCGGCGTCAGGGTGTTGGGTGCGGAGGGCATGCAATGGCGCTGTGGCGAGAACGACATCGCCGAGTGATGAGAAACGGATGACGAGGATGCGCATCATGGTTCTGCGCCTCGCCCTATCATCGCAACAGAAAGGCCGCGAGGGCGCCGACGACGACGCAATAAACACCAAACAGGGCAAAGCGGCCACCACGCAAGAAGGCAAAGACAAGCCGCAGGGCCGCGTAGCCGGTTGCAGCAGCGACTATGGCGCCGACCAAGTGCGGCATTCCGAGTTGACCACTGCCCCAGGCATCAGGCAACATCAGGATGATCGCGCCAGCTACGGCGGGAATGGAGAGTAGAAACGAGAATTCTGCCGCCACCGCTGGGCGGATACCCATCCACAGCCCGGTGCAGATTGTGGCTCCGGAGCGCGAAATCCCAGGAAGAATAGAAATCGCCTGCGCCACTCCAATCCACCAGGAGTTCATGAGGCCAACTTCCTTATTGCCGGTCTTGCAGAACTTGAGTGAGAGCAACAGTAGCCCGGTGATGATGAGCTGAATCGCAGTTTGGAATGGATCAGAAAATGCCGCTTCGATTTCATCCTTGAACACCAATCCAATGACTGCTGCGGGGATGGTGCCAATGATTATCCAGAGGATCTCCCGGCGGGCAGTCCTTGATCGAGTCGCTTCACCTCCGCCTGCAGCCGCCTGCGCAAACTCGATCAATCGCGTGCGGAAGAACCACAGCACCGAGAGTAAGGTCCCTGCGTGGACTGCCACTTCGAACACCAGATCGGCGGAGGAAATCCCCAGCCAGTGTTCGACCAAGACCAAGTGCGCAGAGCTCGAAATTGGGAGAAACTCAGACAGTCCCTGCACCAGCCCCAAAATGACAGCCTCGCCGAGTGTCATATGTCGATGCACTCCGGCGAGGTGATGTCAACGAAGAGTTGGATGAACAGGTTGTGTCTCAGAGTTTGAAGTTCAGCCCCATTGTGAAACCGATATCGCGATCAAAGACAACTTCGCCAAGAATATCCAGAAGTTCGGATACATCCCAGCGGACCCCCGCGATTCCCGACATTTCGAAATCGCTCTCGGAATCACTAACGTGATTTTGGGCGTCCGCAGCCAGTTGCGTGTGCCCGACGTCCTCATCGATGCTAACATTTTCGAGTCGCATATTAAAGGCACCATAGGGCGCCAAGCTGCCCTGAGCGAGCGCATAATCGCGCGAAATCACCACGGACCCGCCGAAACTGTATAGCGAGAAGCTGTCGAAGCTCATGTAGGAAAAACGCGGGTCGAGTGCCAGGTCGAAGGGCGTACTGGCATCAGTTTGAAGCAGCAGGAACTTGACGTCCGCACCGACCGCTAAGCCCATGTCCCCTGCCTCGGGGTCGATGAACCCCGCTTGGATCCCGAAGTCGGTCTTGGACATTATCCCGCGCCGGTACTGACCGAAGAGCAATGTCGAACCTTCAAATACGCTGACAAATCCTCCGACATCATTGGTGCCTTTGTCGAGCGTGTACGCGGTTGAAACCTGCCCGAAAATCGCTGCCTCGGATGACGTCGAGTGAGAAAATGCCGCCGTAACGACGAGACAAATTGTGGCAATCCGAAATACGCGTTTCACTGGAGACCCCCCTATTCAAATGTACCGATCACTCTTCTGTCCGCTTTTACGTGTGTATCGCGCCGGAGTTCCAGAATGATGGGCACTGCAGTCTAGTGCGTTAATGCCCGGCGAGCAAGTGTGTGATATAGTAGAGACCGGCGCCGAAGATGACCGCGAGTGGCGCAAGCAGGGTCCGCTTCTTGTTCACCTCGGGAAGCAGGTCGGTCGCCGCGACGTAGATGAGTGAGCCGCACGACAGCGCCAGCGCCGGCCCGATCCAACGGTCGCTCTGCACCAAGAGATAGATCAACCCGCCGATCAACGACGCTCCGCCAAGAATCGATGCGGCAATGAATGCCGCCCGACGCGACCCGCCTGTGGCACTGACGATGGATGCCAAGGTGAATCCACCAGGAACCTTGTGCCAGACCATGGCTGCAAACACCAGCAGCCCCAGATGAGTGCTTGTCTGCGCCGCGACGACGATGGCGACACCGTCGATCAATGAATGGACGGTCAGCCCCAACGTTGCCGCCACACTCACATGCGAGCCGAGCCCGGCATGGGTTTCGTGTCCGTAGTGAAAGTGCGGCGTGAGAACATGCTCGGCCAGATGCACCAGAAGAAATCCGGCGATTGCCCAAACTCCAGCATTGGGCACCTGTTCAAGTGCCTCAGGAAGCATCTCGACGAATGCCACGGCCAGCATGAAACCCGCCCCTGTAGCGACCAAAGCGCGAAGCGCTTCATCGTCCCAGCGCTTGCGCAGGAGAAAGAGAATCGCCCCGGCGATGTCCGCGAGAGCCGCAACGATCAAGAATAGGAGTATTTGTCCGCTCATGTCTTTGAGTCAGTGTTCGGAGCCGTATTGCGACGGTTAGAATACCGACGCAGACGCCTCGGCGCAATCGCAGATACCCACTCGATGTCGATTGATGGTTTGTACAACTGACAACGCGTGACAAGCGAGTGGATGTGCGCAAAAAAAACACGCGCCCCGTTGGAGCGCATGTTTGAATGTCTATCAGTCCGTAGTTCCTACTTGTTCACGGACAGGAGCACAATCTTGACGATATCCAGGAGTCGCTCGCAGGAGAACGGCTTCTTGACAAACAGATTGCCTCCCGCCTTGAAGCTGCGTCCCTGATCGTCGCGGGCATCTTTACCCGTGAGGAAAACTACCGGGATGTCAACAGTTCTGGTGTCTTTCTTCAGTGCCGCGCAGACATCATAGCCATCCATCACCGGCATCATGATATCGAGCAGGATGATATCCGGGCCCCACGCTTTCGCACGCTTCAGTGCGCCCTCGGATGTGTTCTCAACGGCTACCTCGTAGCCAGCGGTGGTTAGAAAAGCATCGACGATTTCAGTGATTCCGGGCTCGTCATCCACCACCATGATTTTGGCATTCGTGTCTCTGAACATGCACACTCCTTCTGCGAGGAAGTCGTTGGTTACCTCTCTAAAGTTGTCGGCGAAGTCAGTGGTAGTCTTGAATGAATCGTTCAGGAACCGGACAGTGGAGCCTGACCCCACACGACCGCTGCGAAGCCATTGCCCGACAATATGTTACTGGCAACGCATGGAACGGCACAGAACAACGGGTTGCTCGGAGCTGTGCGGATCCATAGCAGTGAGCGAGATGGGTTGTAATTTCGTATCCTTGGGCGATGAATCGAATCCTGACACATCTCCGCCCTATGCTTGGAATGCCGGTTTCTCAACTCACGGCAGAGATGTCCGCATTGGGGCAACCTCGTCATCGTGCGGAGCAGCTTGCGCGCTGGGTATACCGGCGCGGGGTGCTCGACTTTTCGCAGATGACGAACATTCCGTCGTCGTTGCGAGACGAACTGGCAGGAATGTATTCACTCGATGTCGGTCAGCCAGACGCACACCAGAAGTCACCGGACGGTACGGAGAAGTTGCTTTTTCGCAGTGCGCGTGATGGACAGACCGATGTCTGGGAGTCGGTCTTGATGCGTGATCGTGACCGACGCACCGTGTGTGTGTCGACCCAATCGGGATGCGCGCTGGGTTGCTTGTTTTGTGCGACAGCCAAGTTGGGACTGCTGCGAAACTTGACTGCGGGCGAGATCATTGCGCAGATCATAGTTGCCGGTCGTTTGCTGCCCCCGGATGAGAAAGTCACCAACGTGGTCTTTATGGGGATGGGCGAACCGCTTCACAATTATGAGAATGTCAAGCTGGCGCTCGAGATCATCGGCTCTGACTGGGGACTTGATGTGTCGCATCGCCGGACGACCGTCTCGACTGTGGGATTGGTCCCCGAGATTCATCGGTGGGCCGAGGAAAAGATTAAGGCAAAGCTGGCCATCTCTTTAATCGCACCAAATGACGAGTTGCGATCCGAATTGATGCCGATCAACCGCCGGTACCCGCTCGCGGAACTTAAGAAGGCGGCCATTCATGTAGCGACAGCCGCGAATGGACGGGTGACGTTCGAGTACATCCTGATGGATGGTATTAATGACTCGATCGCTCATGCCAAGCAACTGGTTCATTTCATCCACGAGATACCCTGCAAGATCAATCTGATCCGCTTCCATCCCAACGAGGGCTCACCCTACAAACGTCCCTCGGAAGAGCGCGTGAATGCTTTCCGCAACTATCTCCTGCCTCGGTGCCCGTCTGTG
>JBKKDE010000361.1:0-3563 GCA_046708665.1 Candidatus Zixiibacteriota bacterium
GTCTAGAGTTGAGGTCATCGCGTTTGATCGTGAACTTCATTGTCGTCTTCTCCACAGGAAAGCTTTTTGTTCTTTCCTTGATATAAATCAATCACAACAAAAACAAGCGTGTGGATGATCTGAGTGATTGATTAATTGAGTCCGGGAACTGTATGCCAATCTATCGATTCGCTGCCCTGGTTAGTGAATCACTTTCTGTGGGAAACCCCACCGACTCCCAACAATACGCCAATTTGAATGTTCATATTGTACGGAGTTGGTGAGTTATCCCGACCCTGTACAGTTATCACCCACACCTTCCCGACACCCTTAATGACCATTACCATTCGAGCCATAAAGCGCACTTATGGCCTGATCGACGCGCAATTTTAGGTCGGGATCGGACTTCAATTGGTCGCGGACGACATTGACGGCGTGAATGACAGTCGAGTGGTCCCGACCGCCATACTCAGCGCCAATCGTTTTGAGCGACAGACTTGTCAGGGTGCGCGCCAGATACATGGCAACTTGGCGGGCCATTGCGACATCCTGAGTACGACGCTTCGAGAGCAGCATGTTCTCGGCAATCCCGAAAGTCGAGCTCACAACCCCATTGATGGCCGAAACAGTGATGGGCTTCCGTGTCGGCGACAGCGTGTCGCGTAGCACCTGTTGGGCCGTTTCCAGGGTTATCTCTGTCTTGTTCAACGAGCTGACGGCTAACAATCTCACAAGCGCCCCCTCGAGCTCACGAATATTAGAGTGTGCACCCCGGGCGATGAATGCCAGGACGTCGCCGGGAAGTATGATGTCCTCGCCTTCGAGCTTCTTCTTCAAGATCGCCATGCGGGTCTCGAAGTCCGGCGGCCGAATATCGGCAGCCAGTCCGAACTGGAAGCGTGATAGCAGCCGCTCTTCCAATCCTTTGATGTCTCGCGGGGCGCGATCGGCAGTCAGGACAATTTGCTTTCCTGTCTGGTGAAGCGCATTGAATGTGTGAAAGAACTGCTCCTGAGTCGACTCTTTCCCAGAAAGGAACTGGATGTCGTCGATAATGAGAACATCAACCGACCTGTAGCGCGACGTGAAGGCGCTCATCGTCTTACGAGAGAGAGAGTCGATGAACTCGTTGGTAAATTTCTCAGAGGTCACATAAATGACCGCTGCATCGGGATTGTCCTCCAACACCATGTTGCCAATCGCCTGCCCGAGGTGAGTTTTTCCCAATCCTACGGATCCATAGATGAACAATGGATTGAATTTGGTCGACCCCGGCATTTCTGCAACAGCATGTGCCGCCGCATGCGCGAGCTGATTGGATTCACCAGCAACAAAACTATCAAACGTGAATTTTGGGTTCAACTGTGCCCTACCGCGCGCATCTGCGGTGCGTCTAACTCGTCCCGCAGCATCAAGTTTAGAGATGCCCACGGGTTTTGCAACGTCATCGGTTTCGGCAGAAACCCCGCCGCGAAATTCCACGCTGTCTGTGTCCAGACCGTGGCCATTACTCGTATTGCCCACCCTCACTTCCAGGCGGTGCCGTCCTGGACGTCCCAAAGCAACACCGATGGCCTCGTCGATGAGCGCGGTGTAGTGTGAACGGATCCAATCAACGACGAACTTGTTTGGCGCACCGATCACCAACGTACTGTCCTGCAATTCGATGACATGTGTTGGTGCAAGCCATGTGAGAAAACTTTCTGACGGCAGGCGACTCTGGATATAATTCAGACATGCCCGCCAAAGGTCGTTCTTGGCTGTTTCCATGAGACGAAATTGCCCCCAAGCGGCTCGGGCGTCCGAGCGGCCAATTATTGCCCACACGATTGTCAACAGTGGGCTTTAGGTGTCTAAGTCTTTTTGGGACAAGCGGATCACTGTGAGTACCGCTCCGCCTGCAAACACATTACTAACATCAAAAGATTGTCATAGGTCGTTGCAAGACAATGCACTCCATTCCGTCGTCCACCTTACCAACACAAAGTTAACGCATTACCAGACAACAACTTCGATGCATCAGGGTGGTTAGGATCGGCAAGTCAAGTCAAGGGGTTTTCCAAAACAAAGTACCTTTCGAGCCGCGGAGATTACTTATCAACAACTTGCGGGTCTAATATTCTACTTTAACCCTGAGTTATCATTGCCCCAGCACCATGGCAATCCCGCCTACAAAAACTAACCTAATGCTAAGGGCCTAATCACAAGGGACATACAAACCGTTCCTGAATACACTCCGCGCTCACGATCTGCAATCGTCGCTGAATTGACGGTCGAGTATTAGTTGGCCCCACGTGTGTGAGCATCGATCACGAGAGGAATCCGGAGAACTCTCAAGGCGCTGCCCGAATCACGGGGAGCAGCCCCCTGTCAAGGCCCGCCAAGTGACAATGTAGTCCGTTCCCAGTGAATGACCGGCCCACATTCGGTGCACGTATGATCTGCCTCCGCTCGGTCGAGTATAATACACGCAAGGTATGAGGATCTATTATCTCGCTATCGTTCTATCCATCGTGTGTACTCTGAATGGGTGCGCGGGACGATCCGTCCCATGGTTCGGTAGCGGATGCGACTGCGCATCGGTGCCGGATCGGATTCCGCCATATGGTCATGTTGCGGAGAGGTGCGATGCTGCGGTGCACGGTTTCCACAATGTCATCACGGCTGGCGACAACGTCTTGGTGATCGACTTCGTCTATGTGTACGACAACGCCGAAGGTGTAAAGCCGGACGGCTTAGGAACCAATTGGGGATGGATGGGGCCGATTCCGTGGAAGCACGGTCCGGTCGGCAATCTCCACATACGGTTGTACGACGACGATGGCATCGAGCTTCGTCATTTGCGAAACTTGCCGGGTCCCGCCCGCACTCTCCCTCGCTTCGAGTGGAAGGATAATCAATGTATGGCGTATCAGAACTTCGGAATCTGGGACTGGGATTGGACGACCGACTCAGCCGTGACGGTGCGCATCTACGAAAGCGATCCGGGACCGTGGCGAGAGCACGACACTCTGATTCGGGCGCGTGTCAGAAGAAGTGAGTTTGCGTGCGTGGATAGCACGTACTTCATCCCGAGGATCGAACTTCGTACGACGACATTGCCCGAAGTGGTGTTAACGCGGATAGAGAACTAAACGACGTAATCGTGTACGCTGCCGGACACGTTGGGATTTCGCGTACTGATGTAGTCGATGACATTGCGCAACCCATCCTCGAACGCAACTCCCGGGATCCATCCGGTCAGTCGTTTCGCCTCAGAGTAATCGCAGAGCAATCGCTCGACTTCGGAGGAGTCGGGGCGGACTCGATTGTCTTCACTTTGAATACGCAGAGTCTTGCCGAGTATGCAGCCGGTCATACTGACGATTTCGCCGACACGCGTTTCCACACCTGTACCAACTTGAATTTCAATCCCGGGCAGGAGGTCGGACGATCCCGCGGCGATGAATGCATTCACCGTATCGGACACATAGAGGAAGTCGCGGGTCGGGTGCACCGATCCAAGACGTACCACGTCACCGGCGATGGCCTGACGCACGATCGTTGGGATGACGGCGCGCGCCGACTGTCGTGGTCCAAACGTA
>JBKKDE010000362.1:0-9446 GCA_046708665.1 Candidatus Zixiibacteriota bacterium
CACTCTATGCGATCTCGGTAGTGGATCTGAAGTTTGTGACGTGAGACACAGAGGCGTGGAGATAGCGACTTGAGCGATCCGCATCATTGCTGATCAGGCATGCTGCGATTGCCGTGTGACGTCGAGAAGTACCCCGAACAGGTCAGAACTGGCAACCGAGGGTACTTGGCAAACCGCGAGTATCGCACGGACAGATGACACAACACGTACACACTTCCCCGCGCCGTCAGGACCCGACGCGCATGCACGCATGAGCGGCATAGGCCCGCTGTTTCCGGGATCCCAGCCATCACTGCGCATCGACAATGTCAGTTCCACTGATCTTGACTTTGCATCCGTCACCACCGGGAATCACTACGCTCTCCGGGGCATTGTCCCAGAGGTACTTCCCCAACTCGTCCATTTCCTCAGCGGATAACGCCGATTCTATCTTGGGGAAGAGTTCGCGTTCCTCGAACCGGACGTGTGTTTCCAGTTGGTCGGTGAGCGCCGTCAATGGTGCCACCAAGTCGCCTTTCCGGGATGCTGTGTCTCTCAACTCGCGGAAGAGTCGGTGCAAAATAAGATGATCTGTGAGAAGTCGCGTGACATCGGTATCCGTGGGAGGGACATGGCGGAGATAGCGGGGGAGAAGCCATTCCTCCTCGTGACGAAAGTGCGGGAGCAAGCCAGTATCGTAGAACGCCCCAAACTCAAATGCAATTTGGCTGAGCCGGTCACTATCCGCGGACTCCCTGATGTGTTTGCGAGTGAAGACAACGCTTGTCAACGCGGC
The DNA here is from genome assembly GCA_046708665.1 of Candidatus Zixiibacteriota bacterium. Taxonomy (GTDB): domain Bacteria; phylum Zixibacteria; class MSB-5A5; order WJJR01; family WJJR01; genus JACQFV01. The sequence goes on from JBKKDE010000362.1 coordinate 776, forward strand.
GTGGTGGTCCCAACTCAGCGGGTGGAGGTTCTTGTCTCGTTTCATGGCCAATGATACGTGGTGTACGCACCTCCTGACTGGATGATTCTGGCGTTATTTCGGTGCATCCAGCCGCTTGCCAGGATGCCAATCGTCGATTATATTAAAGGCGTACTGGCCGGGCGATTCACCATTCATCTACTTTTGCGTCAGAGTTCGCGTTTCACGAGGAGAAACTCATGTTTAAACTTCGACTGGTTGTGACCGTTGTGGTAATTGGAATGACTACCGCAGCGATCGGTGCAGCTCCGGTCACGAAACGTCCGACAACCGCCAGGGTCGCGCCCCCGCAACCGACTGTACCATCAACGGGTACGGATGTTGCCGAGCCGACAATCTCCACCGACGTTCCGGTGGAACAGGAATCAGTACCGCTCGATCTCTCGTCTCCATCGCCTGAACCCGTTCAGCTTGATGTGCCTACGTCGGCAGGTGTCTCCGGAGCCAATCCCATAAATATGGATTGGTACTCCATTAATAACGGCGGAGCGATCGAAGTGGCCGCCGGCAATATCAAGATGGGGCTTTCCATAGGTCAGAATGCTGTTGGTGAGGTGTCCGCGGGAAATATCAAGATGGGGCTCGGGTTCTGGTATGGCGCATCAGGAAGCGGAGCACCGAGTTGCGCATGCGATTGTCATGGCGACCTCGATTGTGACGGAGACGTCGATGTTTTCGACGTGACCCTTGTGGTCAACGTCGCCTTCCGCGGTGCTGATGCTATCCTCGATCCCAATGTGCTGTGCACGCGAGAGAGGACCGATGTGAGTTGCGACGGTTCCACCAATATATTCGACGTCACGAAGTTCGTGAATGTCGCATTCCGCGGGGCTGACCAGTCGACGGAATTTTGCAATCCCTGTACGCCAATCCCATGACCACTGGCTCGTTGAACCAGATTTGTGTTCCCGCCCGGCGCTGTCTTCCGGGCGGTACTCATTTGTGCTTGTGCGCATTGGTGTCGATCGCAATTCTTACGTCGCTGATGGATGCCGAACTCGGCATTGCAGCGGGGATCGACTTTGTCTGGTGTGGTTCGGTCACCACCACATCGGCTCGATTCAAGGCTCGGGTGCAGCAGGAAGGAGCGGTCGCGCGGATTGCATACTCGACTCACGCGGATCTATCAGGGCTCAACTATTCCGTGCCGGATACGGCCTATCTTTCCGAGAATGATCGTGTCATCGACATTGCAGCCGGATCGTTGCTCCATTCTTCGACATATTTCTACGCGGTCGAGGTCGACGGGGTATTGGACACTTTGAAGCGTGGGCAGTTTGCGACGTTCCACCCTTACGGGGCGGGAATCTTCACCATTGGCCTGGGATCATGTGCCAACACCGGCTCAAACCACGTGGTGTTTCAAACCATACAGGGGCACAATCCACTGATGTTTTTGCATCTAGGCGACTTCCATTACCAGAACATCGCCGTGAACGACGCCAATGTCTTCCGGGCTGCCTATCAATCTGTGCTGGCATCGGCCAATCAATCCTCACTATACCGACATACCGCCGTGAACTATATCTGGGATGACCATGATTACGGCCCTAATAACAGCGATTCGACTGCGCCGGGTCGTCTTGCGTCCCGAATGACCTATCAGGAGTATGTCCCTCATTACCCGTTGGAAGCGGGTTCTGGTGATGTGCCCATTTATCACACCTTCACGATTGGACGAGTCGCGTTTATCGTGACCGATGCGCGTTCGGCGCGAAGTCCTGCAGCTGCCATTGACAACGCCGCAAAGACGATGCTGGGAGCTACTCAGAAGGCATGGTTCAAGCAGCAATTGCTTTCTTACCGCGACAATTACCCACTCATAGTCTGGGTCAATACGCTCCCGTGGATTGGCCTGACCGGGGACGATGGCTGGCACTTGTATACGAATGAGCGCCGCGAAATCGCCGACTTTATCAAAGATTCAGGGATCAGTGGACTCTGCATGGTCTCGGGTGACGCGCATATGCTCGCGATCGATGATGGAACGAACAGCGATTATGCGACCGGCGGTGGCGGCGGGTTTCCAGTATTTCACGCGGCTGCCCTCGATAGGGCAGGAAGTGTGAAAGGTGGTCCATATAGCCACGGCACGCACCACGGGGGAGGGCAATTTGGACTGATGACGGTGATCGACTCCGGCAGTTCTGAAATCAGGGTTCAGTGGAGCGGCCGTACATCCACTAACATCCAGCGCCTCGGTTACTCCTTCAGTGTCCCGGCCGCGCCGCTCCCGTGCGATTGCACCAGCCACGGCGATTTGGCCGGCGGGGATGGAGTGATTGACGTCTTTGACATCGTAGCAGTAATTGACTATGTGTTTCGAGGGGCTCCTGAACCTAAGCGTGACCTGGTCTGCACTCACTTGAATCGTGGTGACTTGAACTGTGATGCCATAAACGACATCCTCGATGTGGTGCGGGGCGTAGATATCGCTTTGCGAAATGGTGCGCCACCCTGTCAGCCGTGTGCTTGTCCCCCATACCCGGCTGTCTGCCCGTAAACAGGTCTTTACCGTCCTTACCATTCCCCGAACACCGGAATCTTTCAATTAGTGATCTTCCACAACAAACTTTTATGGCAACTTGTACGTTTCAGGACTTACTCTGGCCCGCATTGTAATTGGGCAGGGCTGGGACGTATGTACTTCGAATGGCACCACGGAGTTGGGCTAAAAGGAAGGACGCACGTGACAATCCGACAGCAATTCAGACACCTGCCAATCGCCATCCTCATCGCCGCCTGGGCGGGCCCGGATACGGCAAGATCTCAGGGAATGCCGCCGACGCTGGTCGAAGTTGACAGCGTTCGGTCATTGGAATTTAACGAGCAGGTAACATTGGTGGGTCGGAGTGAAGGATCTTCGAGTAGCGCCATCGTCTCCGAGGTCTCGGGACGCGTGGCGGCGATCGTGGCCGTCGAGGGCAATCCGATCAAGAAGGGCGAAACACTGATCGAGATCGATTCCGACAGAATGCGTCTCGACCTCTTGGCCAAAGAGGGTGAGTTCATCGAGGCGCGGGAGAAGTTTGATCTCGCCAAGAAGGACCTTGCACGGTCTAAAGACTTGTTCAATCGGAAGTTAATAAGTGACCTCGCGTTCGACAGCGCTGAGGCATGGATCAAGATTGCTGAGGGGCGTCTCCAAAAACTGACCGCAGAGCGGGATCGCCTGGCAAAGGACCTTGAGGACTGCAAAGTCAGGGCACCGTACAGTGGTTTCACTTCGCGACGATTGATCAGTATTGGTGAATGGGTCAATCGTGGTACTCCGGTCTATCAGATGGCGGATATCAGTAAATTGCGGGTGGTGGTCGATTTACCCGAACGATACTATGGACGTTTGTCTGTAGGGAGTCCTGCATCCGTTGTTGGTTCTGCTGACACTCTGACTCCACTGCAAGGCAGGGTAACGGGAGTTTCACGCTCGGCCAATGCGGAAACCCATACGTATCCGATTATCCTCGAAGTCGACAACCAGGAGCTCAAGCTTGGAGGCGGGGCGCTCGTGCGCGTGACTCTGTCATTCGACCAGATTTTCAGCAGTGCTTCGGTCAGCAAGGATGCTGTTGTACGTCAGGGTTCGCAATCCATGGTCTACACGATTCAGGAGGGGAAAGCAGCTCCGATAGCAGTGACCGTCACGGCGACTCTCGGCAATGACGTGGCGATCACCGGGCCCGGAGTCGCGCCCGGACTGGTTGTAATCGTGCGCGGGAATGAACGAGTGTTCCCCGGTGCACCGGTTCGAACCGCTGATGCCCCACCGCAGGATCCAAATGCTTCGCCGGACACTGCGGGGCAGGCGGGGCAGTAGACATCAGGTAAACTGTTTTTCCAATGATCTACGGAAGGACTCGTCAGTGGATCTCATCAAGGGCTCAATAAAATACCCAGTGACAGTGATTGTCGGCGTGTTCATCGCCGTCCTTGCGGGTTTCGTCGCTCTGACGAAGGTGCCTGTGCAATTGACTCCTGAAGTCCAGAATCCAGTCATTACGATATCGACGACCTGGTTTGGCGCGTCTCCCGAGGAAATCGAAAAAGAGATTATTGAGGAGCAGGAAGAGTTCCTCAAGTCGGTCGAAGGCGTGACCAAGATGACCTCGGAGGCGTCGGACGGCAACGCAGTGGTCACACTCGAGTTTGCCGTCGGAACTGACATAACCGGCGCGCTGGTCAAAGTCACCAACCGCCTGAACGAAGTGCCCGAATACCCGCCAAATGCCGACCGGCCCGTGGTGACCGCGTCGGGACCATTCGAGAATGTAATCGCCTGGTTCGTTGTCAAAGGCGACAGCAACGTCTACGTGCCACATCAGGAACGGATTATCGATGAATTGGTCCGTCCGCGTCTCGAGCGTGTCGATGGTGTCGCCAAAGTAAACGTGTTCGGCGGTCTGCAGGAGGAGATGCACGTCACGTTTGATCCTGAAGTGCTCGCCTCCATGGGGATCACGATCAATCAGTTGGCGCTCGCGTTGCGCAACGAGAACCGGGACATCTCCGGCGGGGACTTTAGCGAAGGTAAGCGCCGCTACGTGGTGCGGACCATCGCACGGTTTGAAACTCTCGAGCAAGTCAAGCAAACTGTGATCACCACCCGCAACGGCGCTCCTATCTATGTTGGGGATGTCGCCATTGTCGAACTCCATTACCAGAAACCGATCGCGCTCGTGCGCCACCGGGGTTCACCTTCAATCGCATTCAATGTGCAACGACAAGTTGGCTCGAACGTGCTGGACGTTACCGACAGAATTCTGGAAGAGATTGACAAGGTTAATCGCGATGTTCTGAGCAGCCGGGGAATGAAGGTCGAGGTCGCGTATCTCGTCACCGGTTACATCAATTCGGCAATAGACCTGGTTGAGTCGAACATTTATGTAGGCGGACTGCTCGTCGTCGCAAGTCTATTCCTGTTCCTGCGTTCGACGTCATCGATTCTCGTGATTGCAATGACGATCCCGATCTCGGTCATCACCGCATTTCTCGCGATGCTCATCTTTGGGCGCACCATCAACGTCATTTCGCTGGCGGGAATGGCGTTTGCGATCGGCAACGTCGCTGATTCGGCAATCGTTGTACTCGAAAACGTCTTCCGTCACATGCAAATGGGGAAGGATCGGTGGAAGGCTGCCTACGAGGGAACGAAGGAAGTGTGGGGCCCACTGTTCGCTTCAACAGTGACAACCATTGCGGTCTTCCTGCCTGTGTTGTTCGTGGCTGAGCGCGCGGGGCAGTTGTTTAAAGACATCGCCATCGCGGTATGCGCAACGATCTTCGTATCGCTGATTGCAGCGGTCACGGTCATTCCCTCACTCTCGGCGCGTATATTGTCGTCAAAGACAAAATTCGAACGCGAAGGCAAGAAAGGGAACTGGCTGGAACGGTTCGCGAATGCCGTTGCAGGGCTCGTGGATTACATCAATGCCAATCGTCTGCGCCGGATGGTCGTAATGGTCGGCATGGTGGTCGTCTCAATCGCGCTGGTTGTCCTGCTCTTGCCGCCAGCCGAATACCTGCCGAACGGCAATCAGAATTTTGTCTTCGCGTTCATGCTGCCGCCCCCGGGCTACAACCTCGATGAGATGGTCGAGATTGGGCAGGGAGTAGAGGCTCAGGTGCGACCGCTCTGGGAAACACCCACCGACCAGGCAGACAAGTTGCCGGGCGGCGGCGTTGAGAACTTCTTCTTCGTGGCGTTTTCTGGTCAGGCGTTTTTCGGGATGAATTCCAAAGCGGAGGGGCGTGCTGCAGAGTTGGTGCCGATCGCTAACGGTGCAATTTACTCTGTGCCGGGTGCGTTTGGCTTGGCCACGCAATTCTCACTCTTCGGCGGTGGATTTGCGGGCTCACGTTCCGTTCAGATTGACGTGACCGGCCCCGATCTCGAAAAGGTGCTCGGGATCGCCACCCAAGTATTCATGCAAGTCGGCTCCGTCCTGCCTGGCTCCAATTCACGTCCGATCCCGGCATTGGATCTTGGAAATCCCGAAGTCCGTGTCATTCCTGATCGCGTGCGTGCCGCCGATGCGGGATTCACTGCGGTTCAAGTTGGCGAAGCGGTCAATGCGTTGGTTGACGGCGCCATAGTCTCAGAGTACCGCTACCAGGGCGAAGAGATAGACCTTGTGTTGAAGGGTGAGTCGCGCTGGACTCAGCACACGCAAGACATCGCGCATTTGCCACTCGCAACCACATCGGGAGACATCATTACTGTTGGAGATATCGCGACAGTAGTACAACAGCAGGGACCAGTGCAAATCAATCACGTGGAACGGCAACGAGCGGTGTCCGTGGAGACTTCTCTACCAGACAGTATTCCTCTCGGCGAGGCGGTCGCTCGCATCGAATCGCAAATCATCACACCGCTTCGGCAGTCCGGTCAAATCGGCGGACTCTATGATATCCGAATGTCTGGCACGGCGGACGACTTGAGCCGGTTGTGGAATTCGCTGCTTGGGGATTTCTACCTGGCGATCCTGCTAACCTATCTGTTGCTGGCGGCACTCTTCCAATCATTCACCTATCCGCTTGTAGTCATGTTGACTGTGCCTTTGGGAATGCTCGGCGGCGTGCTCGGTTTGCGTTTCGTTCAGTTGTTCGATTCCAAACTGCAGCTCGATGTGTTGACCATGCTGGGTTTTGTGATCCTCATTGGAGCGGTGGTGTCGAGCTCTATTCTCATTGTTTATCACGCTCTCGACCTGATGCGTGAGGGGAAGACTCCCCGCGAGGCCGTCAAAGAATCGGTGCGCGTCCGTGTGCGCCCGATTTTCATGACTGCGGCGACATCCGTGTTCGGACAGTTACCTTTGGTGGTCATGCCCGGCGCGGGATCGGAACTGTATCGTGGGCTCGGGGCAGTCGTACTCGGGGGCATAGTCGTTTCCACAGTCTTCACACTGTTGCTTACCCCGCTCGTGTTTGCCTATGCGATTGAATTGGTTCAGAGCGTCCGCGTACGATTTGGCCTGCGGGCAATGCCGGGCATGGCGCAAACGGGCCGCGAAGCTGAGTCCGCCGATTGAGTGATCCGTCACGAAGCTGCGAAGGGGCCAAGCGCTGAGATAGCGCTTGGCCCCATGCTTTTGATATGCGATAGTTATGGCCGGGATATAGCTCGTTCATGACACAAACCCAGACCGCACAGACGACATCGGGAACGTCGCAGGGAGAACTGCGCCGCGTCTTGACCCACTGGGACGCGGTAGCGCTCATCGCCGGGATCATGATCGGTTCAGGCATCTTTGCGACACCGCCGCAGATTTCCGGATCGTTGGACCGTTTCGGGCCGATGATCTTCGTCTGGTTGCTAGGGGGCCTCTTGGCAATGTGCGGGGCATTGTGTTATGCCGAGCTTGCCGGGATGTTTCCGCGAACGGGCGGTGGGTTTATATTCCAACGCGAGATCTACGGCAAACCGGTCGCGTTTGTCAGCGGCTGGTCGTCGCTGCTTATCACCTATCCGTCGTCGATTGCGGCCATCGCGACGGTGTTCGCGATTTACTTCAAGCGGCTTGTGCCGGATGTCCCGCTCTCGGATGGGATCATTGCTGCGATCCTGTCGCTCCTCTTCTGTGGGCTCAACATTATCGGTGTGCTTCTGGGAGCGCGCGTGCAACGCACTCTAACATTCGCAAAGGTGGCAGCGCTAATTGCACTGGTCGGCTTCGCCGTGATCTATCGAGATGGGAGTTGGTCGAACTTAACTCCAGTTTGGTCAACGCCATCCGGTGGCTGGCAGATCGGCGCATTTGCGTTGGCTCTGGCCTCTGTGATGTGGACGTACGAGGGCTGGGCAGACGGACCTACGATTGCGGGGGAGGTCAAAGATCTGCAACGCGACCTGCCGCGGGCGCTTTTGATCGGAACCGGGCTTGTCACGCTGATCTACATTCTGCTGAATGCCGCCTATGTCTATGTCATGTCCATTCCCGGCATCGCGGCCAGTGAGTCGGTGGCCGTCGATATGGCGCAGCGCACGATGGGGCAGTATGGCGGGCTCTTCGTCACTCTGCTGATACTGGCGTCGACGGCTGGCAGTGTCAACGGAAGCGTCATCGGCGCGTCCCGTGTTTGCTTTGCGATGTCGCGAGAGGGCTTGTTTTTCGAGTCAGTCGGGCGTGTCCACAAGCGTCTGCAGACCCCGGCCAATGCGCTCGTGATTATCGGAGTAATGACTGCCGCGTACTGTCTCTTAGGAACGTTCGATCAACTCATCCGGTACTTCGTTTTCGTTGCGATGATATGGTTTATCATGAACATCGTTGGCGTCTTCGTATTGCGCGTGCGTCGTCCCGACGCGGATCGCCCATTTCGTGTGCCCGGATACCCATTTACACCCACGATATTCTTACTGGTTGGTGTGGGATTGATGTACCAGCTGCTTCAGGAAAACACACGCGACTCGCTGATCGGCGTCGGAATCTTGGTATTGAGCTTCCCTGCGTATTGGATTTGGCAGAAATTCCACGAGAAGTAAGGCGAAATCGAATCAGTATGAGAGCCGACTACTCGTAGCGCAACGCTTCGATTGGATCGATCTTCGCGGCACGCCAGGCAGGGTAGAGTCCGGCGATGATGCCTGTGCCAGTGTACATGACCAGGCCGATCAAGGTCCACATCGGGG
>JBKKDE010000363.1:0-5488 GCA_046708665.1 Candidatus Zixiibacteriota bacterium
AAGTCGGCTCCGACCCGGATTGGACTCTGGCTGAGATGTGGGATCCGGCGCCATTTCCGGGTGACGCGACGAGTCAGACATACGCGGGCAGCGAGTTGTTCGATGGAGTTGCATATTGGCTGCGCGCACGCGTAAACAACGGAACAGGGTGGGGCAATTGGACCACCCGGACTTTCCGCATGAACACTCCGCCCGGCCAGCCAGGTCTGAGCGTACCGGGCGAGGGAGGTGTCGTCGCGACAAATTCGCCGAACCTGATTGTGTCACCGGCGTCAGATGATCAGGGGGATTCCCAAACCTTCGAGTATGAAGTCTACTCAGATGCCGGACTCACCTCATTGATCGCGAGTGCTGGCAATCGTCCGGCATCATGGATAGTCTCGCCAGGGCTGACTCTGGAAAACCAATCACATTGGTGGCGGGCGCGTGCACATGACGGATTCGAGAACAGCCCGTGGTCCGAAGTGCGCAGTTTTGTTCTCGACGCGATCAACTCACCACCGGTTGCGGGGCAGTTGATCTCGCCCATCGGCAATGTCGCCGTTCCATCGTCGGCGCCGATTTTTGACTGGGAGGATGCGACTGATCCTGACCCGGCCCCGAGCGGGATATCCCAGACTCTTTACGTAGCGACCGACAGCCAGTTCGTCTTTTCCACCCAATGGCCCAATCTCCCAGAATCCAAATTCGTGTACGGGGGCCTGCCGGTCGCGCAGCGCTACTGGTGGAAAGTACGGTTCATCGATGACGATGGGCAGTGGGTTGAATCGTCGACTGCGCATTTCTTCATCCCCGGTCCTGGCGACCTGAACATGAGTCAGTCGCTCAACCTGGTCGACGTTGTCATGATCATCGACGTGATTTTCCGCGGCGTGCCAGAGCCAAGTGCGACATACCTGGCCGACGTGAATGGGGATTGCGTGCTCAATGTGGCCGACGTCGTCGCATTGATCGGTCATGTGTTCCGAGCTGAGCCATTGCCGCTTTCGGTTTGCACACCGGCAACGAACGCTTTGTTGGTCCCTTCTGAGTATCCAACAATCACGAACGCGATTTATGCCGCCGTTGACGACGACACGATTCTGGTGGCGGCCGGACTTTACCGCGAGAATCTCAATTTTCTCGGCAAGCGAATTCATTTGTTGTCCGAGTCAGGGGCCACGCTCACGACTCTGGAGCCGTCGATAGAGAACCAACCGACTATCCGGTTTGTAAACGGGGAAGACGCCGGAACGGAGATCGCCGGTTTTACCTTGCGGGGCGGTGACGGTCAACATGCAGTCCTGGTCATGAACAATTCCGAACCGTCGATACACCATAACATCATCCGCGACCACATTAGCTTCGAGTACAACGCGACGGCGATCGGGTCGTATGTTTCGAATCCCCAAATCGCGTTTAATCTCTTCATCCATACGCGCTCTCTTGGCGGCGTTGGGATATTCTCCGGCGGCGGGACGATTCAAAACAACACATTTGACGACAACTCCCGCGGGTACTGGTCGCAGGGGGTCGGTGTGATCGCCCGCAATAACATCGTCACGAATTCGGTTCAATTTGGCATCGGAGACGATGGCTTTGCGGTCAATGACTACAACTGCACCTTCAACAACGTCGTGGAGTACTGCTGCGGCGCTGTCCCGGGACCGAATGATCTTAATATGCCGCCACTGTTTTGTAACCCGGGGGCGGAGGACTATCTGCTTGACCAATCCTCTCCCTGCCTGGGGACTGGATACGGTGGGGTGGACAGGGGAGCATTCGGATTGGGCTGCGGAACGAGGTAGTCGATCGCAATCAGGGTTTCGGGTCACTCTTGCCAGAGCCAAAGAACACCGGCAGCATCCCGGCAATTTCGACAATCGTCATCCAGAATCGCGACACCACAGCGACCGCTGCGGCCAATCCCGTCGGCAGGAATGGCGCGAGCGTGATCGCCAGCACGCCCTCACGCACGCCCAGTCCTCCGGGCGCGAAAATCGCAACAAACCCTACAATGTACGCGGCGCAGTATGCGGCGCTGACCGGCCAGAATGGGGAATCAGGGAGACCGATGCCGAGGTTCATGCACCAGAAGGATGCACCGTACAACACCCACGCCGCGACATAGAGCCAGAATAGCCCGAACGCTTTGGCGAAGCTGAGTTCAAACTCGATTGGCTCGCGACCGAACATCTTCAATCCCTTGTTCAGCAGCCAGCGAAAGAGCGGGGGATAGAGCAGTAGAATTCCAACCGCCATTCCGATGCCGACAGCCCACGGCGAGACTGTACCCCAGATTCCGACTCCAAGTATCGATGTGGCGAACACCGCGCCCGGTATGAGAGTGAATGCCTGATGCAAGGCCGCTGACACCAACGCGGGCTTGGCGGGCACACCTTCAAGTCCGACCAAATAGACCATTCCTGTGATGGTCCAGATCTTCCCAGGAATGTACTTGCCGAGATTGGATAGCGTCAGAATCCGGTATGCCGACGCGAAGCGAAGCTCGTGCCCCGAGATGGCTCGTAGTACGATCCGCCACAATTGAAACAGCAGGACAAAGTCGATCCACATCAGGACGGCCGATAGCAAGAGCCACATCGGCTTGATCTGCCACTCAAAGGACTTGATTGAATCCCATTGGAGTACCAAGGAACGAATGACGAAAAAGCAGACTGCGACGGTCAGCACTCCGCCAACAACGAGACGGATGATCCGGCGAGGCGACTGCGGATTGGCGGCTGCGGTCATGCGGGGGCAGAGTACCGTGGGCGGGATGGACCGTCAAGGTTGAATCTGTCAATGCGTGCCATGTCAATTTTTCCATTAGAACTGTGGAATTGGAATGATTCTGGTCACACGGACCCATATCATTCCCCACACAAGGAGGAGTCCATGAGAATTCTGCGTTACGCACTCTGCGTTGTGATCGTCCTGGCCGTCGCAACACCGTCGTACGCATTCAATGGAATGCGGAAGGGATTCGTGCTCGGCGGCGGACTCGGGGTCGCACCGGTTGCACGGATCGAGGTTGGGTCATACGACGAATCCCGTGTCGGCGGTGCTGCGAACTTTCTGATCGGGTACGGCTGGGACGAGCAGAACCTGCTCGTGTTCGAGGGCAACGGCACATCATACAAACCGGACATCGGCCCCGATGCCATGTTCTCGCAGGGATTCGGCGGTCCGGCATGGTATCACTACTTCAAACCGGTCGCTCGGACATTCTTCACAGTCGTCGGCGTCGGCTTCTACAGTTTCTCGTACGACATTGAAGACGGAGAAGAAGACTCGAATGACTCCGGCCTTGGATTGATGGGAGGAGTCGGTTACGAATTTGCACGGCATTGGCAGGTGTCTTTTGTCGTCAACGGTGGGAAGACCGATGGCCCTTTCAACGACGCCACTCACCTTAACGTGGAATTTCTCATCGGCGGAGTCGCGTTCTAATCTCTAATTTCGGGAGGGACAAACGGGGCGCGCCGAGAGCGCGCCCCGTTTGTATTGGCAATATTTCGATAGATCAGCTTCCGTTAGTTACCAGCCGGTGCCGCGTCGAAGACACGGCGGAAGTCGCGCGCTCCACGGTCCCCGGCAGGGTCAACAAAGGTCGCGATGATCAGTTGCTGACCGTTGGCTGAAAGCGAAAAAGTCTCGGTCCGGGCTCCGCCTTTGGGGCCCGTGCGCGTGACCACAAGCTGTCCGTCGGTGTTCCACGATGCGGACACTTGCCCGCCGGCGCTGTCGTCGTCGCGCTGGCGTGTGATCACCCGACCATCAGTGTAGAGAGTGCGCGTGTGTTCTCGCGGTCCGGTAATTGCAACTGTCGAATCGGTTTGTTCGATGACGAAGGTCAACGGACCGCGCGGATGACGTCCTTCATGCAGGCTGTCGTGACGCGGACGGCGTTCTCTGCGGCCGTCGCCTCGACGCCAACCGTCGGGACGTCCCGAACTGTCGGGACGGCGCGGGTGGTCGCTCAGGTCTTCATTGTAGACCCAAGTCCCGGTCAGATCGGTTGACCCGTTGGCTGATGCAAGCGATGCAGCGGCAGATACCTCGCCATTGGCAGAGTTGTTACCGCATCCGCTCGTGGCGAATGCCGCCATAATTGCCACACCTGCAAGTGATGCGATCATGCCGGCGCTTCGGTGGATCCTCATTGTGCCTCACTTTTTCATAGATTTCTTTAATCTGCGGGAGCGCCTGCTTCCTTCTCCCATACAATGCTCAAGACAGGCGGGGCAAGCAATCGTTAGACGCAAAATTGCGTGGGCAACTTGGATGAAATTTCGGTCTAACGCGCCGGGGACTCTATCTGTCATCTTGATGGTTGCGATGGCAGATGAACATGAGCGTGACAGCGACTCCGGCCTCGTGGAGCAGACCCGGGCCGGGAGTAAGACAGCCTTCGAGGGGCTGGTACGGCGTCATTACCGTACCGCCTACGCCGTGGCGTTCGCGATCTGCGGGAGCCAAGTCGATGCCGAAGACATTTGCCAGGAGGCATTCATTAAGTCGCTCGAGCGAATCGATTCGTGCCGTACACCCGAACGGTTCGGCGCTTGGCTTTCGGAAATAGTTCGCAACCGGGCGCTGAACCATCTGGATCACGCCCGCGTGCGCAGATCGGAGACGCTTGATGATGTCGAAGTCGGTCAAAATACGATGACTCCAGCAACACATTTGAGCCGCAAGCAACTGGGACAGAAACTGGAAGTGGCCATTACCAAGCTGACACCGCGCGAACGGGAAGTGGTCTTGTTGCACGACATGGACGGAATGAACCATCGCGACATTGCCGGTTGCATGGGCATCAGCGAAGTGATGTCGCGGCAATTGCTGTTCACCGCTCGTCAAACACTGCGCGGGCTATTGCGCGGGCAACGAACACAGGGGTAGACGATGGACAATGACGCGATTGATTTTACAGACTTGGATTCCGAAGGCGACGCGCAGCGTTTTGATATGGAGATCGATCGCATCAGTGCGGCGGCGGCTCCGATTCTGGCACGGCGACGATTGCAAAAGTCTGTGTGGTGGCAAATTAGCGCGTGGCGCAAGCCGGTCTACGCGGTGGGAATCGCCATGATGTTGCTGCTTTATGGTATGACACAATTTGGTACGCAGACTGAAGAGGTGGAGCCGTTGACCGATGATTTGTCAGTCGCGCTCGGAGTCCCCGCACCCATGTCTGGGATGGTCGCATCGACTGCCCATCCGACGACCGCGCAGGTCCTCTACCCGGGGGAAGCGCAATGAAGGATACAGTTGAGTCGTTGGGACGTGTGCGTGTTCAAGGAATTCTACTCTTGGTGATTGTCTTCCTCGTCGGAGGAGTGGCCGGAGCATTAATTGATCGTGTATCGTCCGAGCGGGACCGACGTCCGATGAGGGACCGGTTCGAGAGAACAGTCGATGGTCCCGGCCAGCCGGGCCGAGCGGACGAGTTCCCCCGGTTCTTTCGTGACTTGGACTTGACGAACTCGCAACGCGAGCAGATTCG
>JBKKDE010000364.1:0-5020 GCA_046708665.1 Candidatus Zixiibacteriota bacterium
GTGCAGTAATTTACCGTGATGTAGGAGCTGGCCGCTTGATCCTACTGGAGCGGAAATTTCCGATTCACCCAATCCACCCTCGATGGTCGCTGAGAGAACTTTATAACGAAACGGCACACCGTCCGGCAGGAATCCATTCTGGTCGCGGTCTTTCCCACCCTCGTTCACGTACGAGGTGGTTCCTATGGGAACCTCTCCTAGAGTATCCCACTCACCCTCGACGAACTTCCACGCGGCATTTCCATAGGGCAAGCTCTCGAATGTCTTGTACGCTGGATCGCCGCCGGTTGAATCGGGGTGAACCGGGCCGGTCATCTTGGGAGTGCGCAACACCCGGTATGTTAGAACGTTTTCATTGCCCTGGCCATCGTCCGCGGATAAATCCCACGACACAATAATTGTGTGTCCGTGATCATCCGGCTTATCCGCCGCACTGACATTTGTGGGCGGAGCCGGGCGAACAACAACCGGAGCCGACTGTGCGATTTCAGATGTTATTGGTAATCCGGTGGAATCTTGAGCCGCGGCACTCTGCGGGGACGCAAGCACAAGTGCAGCCAACGCCACGATCAGACGAGATATGAAGCGGGATGTAAGCGTTGAATGGCGCATGGTCGATTAGCCCAACGGGTCTAACTTAACCTGCGCAGTGAGGTGGCGCAATGCATAACATACGCGTAACACATATTTGGGGTTTCAATTTGTCACCGAATCAATAAAAGAACCCCGGCGCAGAATCCGTGCCGGGGTCCATGGGTTACCGAGTGTCGAAGTTACTTCTTCACTACGTTGGCCGCTTGCGGGCCTTTGGGCCCATCGACGACTTCGAACGTGACATCGTCACCCTCGGCGAGCGAACGGAATCCTTCGCGCTGGATCGCGGTGTAATGGACGAACACGTCCTTACCACCTGATTGCGAGATGAACCCGAAGCCCTTGCTGTCGTCGAACCATTTGACGGTACCTTCCGCCATAGTTCACTTCCTTTACTTGCACTGGGACGAAACGGCGTCCCCGTCCGTTGGCCGATTCTGGCCGGTGAAACAAGCAGCCTGTGTTCAGAAGGTCCGTGCGTGTGAGTGCGCGAGGAAGAATTCTTGACCGTACTGCTGCTCCGTACTGCAACTGTAACACGATCCGTCAGACCTTGTTCCAGATTTTTTCGCGGGCGAGTTAGCGGATGATGTGCAGCCAATCGGCCATGAGGAAGTCGATGCGTCCGATCAGGAGCGACATACGACCCATGACGGTATATCCGAACGCCGCGCCGAATGTCACCATCAGAAACCATGTTCCGATACGCGAAATTGTCCCGAACGCACCCTTGTGCTCCTTCGAGAAGTAGAAGTATAGCAATCCGGCAAACGTGCCAAAGGTCACGAGCAGGACATTGAACGTCTCCCAGGGCATGAACTCGCCCGAAGCGCTCATACGGACTACAGGTTCGACTGAATTCTGGAGTTGAGTCATAACGTTGGACTGCAGGAATGTAATCATACGCAGTCCGGCGGTGTAGCCGACCACGAACGCCAACGGCCAACGTGAGATCCATCCCACGCTGGGAACGAGCCGCGCCAGCATCATCACGCCCAGCACAAGTGGCGCGATCGCCAGAAACTGACCCCAAAGGATTGTGGTCGCGCCGAACGACTCGATACCGGCTTTCAGCGGGTCATAGACGTAGGGAACGAGGTTCTGCCAGAAGTAGCTAACCACCCAGTATCCGGCCGATAGGCCAACATAGAAGGCCTCGCAAAATTTGTAGAAGGGATTGTCCTTATAGAGAAAGGTCAATATCCCCAGCGTCAGCAAGGCCGCCAACCAGATACCGAATATTTCCCAACCGCTCATGATTCTGTCTTATCCCTGATTCCGTTTGCGGGTGGCGAAGTAGGCGATGTTGCCCACGATGATGAAGAAGATCACGACGACGTGAGCAACTGACTGCCCAACCATATACTTAAGGGCACGTCCGGGGTTGTTCGATATTTGTTCATATTCAGCGGCGCCGCGCATCCCGCCCATGAGTCCCTTGAGCTGACGTCCGACATACGGCGAGACCTCCGTGGTCTGAACTGCGGTGCTGCCCGAGACCATCGGAAGTCCGAATCGATCGACACCGAACTGCACCCACTCACGAGTGCCCGGATATCCCGACGAGATGTTAATGAGAAAGTCAAAATTTCCTAGGTTACGAATTCCATTCATGATCGGGAGTTCCGCAACGGGAGTTCCACGAAAGTCACGCGGGAATGTCCCGGGGATATCCGATCCCATCCGCTGCATGACCGCCTCGTTGCCCGACTGAAACCCGAGATTTACGTAGTCCGTGCCATAGGTGAGATTGAGATCCTTGAATCGCTCGTCAAGCATGGCGTCACGGAATGCCATATCGCACTGGATGGGGCCCTGCGGCCAGAGACCAATGTAGACCATCCGCCATTTCTTGCGCAGACCGGCCTTAATCACAGCAATCGCCATCGGCTGCAATTCCGGAGCCGACGGGGGATCATAGTCAAAAGAGTAGAGGACGAGGGCACCATCGGGAATCGCTTCCAATGCCTCGTGCAGCATGCGGACATCATCCGATACCGGGATTTCCTGACTGATATCAAAAAACAGCGGGAATATGAGTGCCACAAAGATGAACGCAAAGATAGCTCGACGGTCGATGCCGAGCATCTTCTGCCAGAAGCTTAATTTTGGTGTCTGCTCGTCGGCCATTTGCGGTCTTACTCACTCCCCAGGTACGACCGTTCCAACCCCAAAATGAGACGCATCGACGCCGAGATAATCCCCAGCGCGATACCGATCATGATGGCGCGCTGCCCAGCGATCTGCGGGTATGTCATGATCCAACTGGCCATGTCCGAGAGTCGATATCCTTCAGGCACAAATGCGATCATCTGATCACCAATTGGCGCGCGTCCCAGCATCACGATAAACGCCGCGATCAGCAGCAGCGTCGCTTCTCGTGTGCGTGCGCGAAATGCCCGGTAGGACGCTGATGCCACATAAAAAGCGAGAAGCGCGAACATCGTCGATGACAAGGGGGTGAAGAGATGCCGGTACAGATAGTCAAATTCGGAACCGGGTTCCTGGAACTGACGGCCCCCGGAGAAGAACATCCCGACAACAAATATGAGGGAGAATGCCGCCATCACAACCCATCCATACCAACGGTCGTGGGTGCGTTTGTCGAGCGACTTCTCCAGACTGACTTTGATCAGATTGAGAGCGCCCAGCCAGATGGCGAACGACTGGAGAATCTGGAACCAAACTGAGAAGGTGTCGACGAGAGTTCCGAACGGCCAATGCGGTATAAAGAATTGGAAAATGCAGACGACGCCGATGAAGAACGCAATGGCTGTAGGTATCTCTCGACGCATCGCTTTCGTCTCTCAACGGACTTCGAACCAACGGCCGATATTGTACCAGCCAAGTTTATCGAGATCGCTTGTCTTCAGTGTGACTGCGCCGATTGAAGTAAGGACAATGCCAATCAGGATTGTGACCAGAATGATCGCTTTACCCACATCCTGCCCCTTCAAGCTCCCCAGAAGTTTTGGTTCCTTGGAGAGGTACGCCGATGCCGCGAATAGTTCTTCGCCGATGAGCGTGTAGTCGCACGACGCCACAAAAAACGGTAACTGCGCGGGCATGGCGGTTCCCGCAATCTGGATGGCTCCGACAGAGTTTCCCGTCTCGGCAAGAATGAGGGATTCGGCATAGAACGCGCCCATAAAGAACATGGCCGCGGGCTTTTCGCGTGTGACGATGCCGTCAATTCCAGCGGCGAATCCGAACTGGTCTTCCGTGACATAGAAGATTCGCTCCTCACGGTAGGCGTCGGGGCGGCCGGCATTCAGGTACGCTTCCTTCACGGTCTCTCTGGCCGCGACCATGACCATGGCGCGCGATGTCGGAACTTCGAGGAACGCATCGTACTCGGCGGCGACTTTGGCCACGCGTCCAAGAATTGTTATGCCCGCCAATGTCTGCACTTCATTCATGTCTTGTGTGCCGGCGACATAGATGATCTTGCGCCCCATTTCGGTGGCGCGTCCGACCGCCTCATCGACTGCTTCCAGCCCAGCGATCTTGCGGATGTACAGTGCTTTTCCGGCCTTGGCCTGGCTGATGAAGTAGATGACCGATCCGCAGAGCAGAATTGTTGCGATCAGCATGTTGATGCGGCCTGTGTGAAACCACTGGGCCGTGGCCCGGACCGAAGGCGACGGGTCTGATTGCACAAGAGCGGGAGTCGCGGCACCGTCAGTTGTCGGCGCCATAGCCACGGTCAAAATCGCGTAGTAATACTCAGTGCCTTCAACCGCATTGGCGTCGGTGAATGTGGTCTGCCCTGCAGTTGCCGAGCCCAGCGTATCGAACGGTCCCGACGGGGCAGTCCCGCGCAAAATCCGGTACGACGCGACGTTGTTCAACCCGGCGCCGTCATCGGTTGACTTGCTCCATGTGACAACGATGCTGCCGCCATCATCATTGAGACCATCCGTAGCCACAACATTAGTCGCAGCACTCGGGAGAGGCGGCTGGTCGATTGTGAGTGAGGTTGAATCGGGAATTTCAGATTGCGAAGAGACCGTGCTGGCAGCGCACAACAATACAGCCAGTGCGAGTATACCCTGACGTACGGCTCTGCCGAGTTGCGACGCTGGTATGTGGATCCGTTCCGCCAAGTGTCCGCTTACGCTGGTGAGGCCGCGGTGGCTGAAGGTTGCGAACCGATGCCCCGTCGAAACGGGGCGCGAACGGGAAGAACCTAACCGTCAAACAAAAGCCGAGTCAAGACCCAATGCTCTGACCCGGTTTACACTTCCTCAATCATCTCTACATTGGCACGCGGGACAATAGCCCGCTTTTTGTCGTCGAACTCAACCTCAAGCACGCGCGCATGCGACTCGGACTCGAGCGCCTGCAAGGGAGCAGGAAGGCTTGTTACGGTGCCCAACTTACCGAAGTATGGCTGACGTATGACACGCACAGGAGAGCCGATGGC
>JBKKDE010000365.1:0-8923 GCA_046708665.1 Candidatus Zixiibacteriota bacterium
GTGTTGCGCTCGCAGGATTTCGGTCAAACCCAACCCACACCTTCGGATACAGCAGACAAAGTAACAAATAGGCCAACACGGCTAGCAGCGGCACTTGCACCGTCACGCTCCGCGTATACTTCGCCGCCGCGCGGACGGCGTACTCACCCAGGCAGACACGTTCCGGGATGGTGATGTTGCCGTCAGCGATGAGATCCGCTGAGCGTTCGGCTGTTAGAATGCGGAGGCGGCGATTGGGGTACATGGTCTGGAGCTTTGTGACTGCCTCCTCGGCAACTGTGCGATTTGCCTGAGGAGCCACGAGGCATGACAGCGGCGAGAAGAATACGCGCTCGATTTTCTGCTCAAGCGAATTCTCAGCGACACTCTCGGAATGGCCATCGGCTTTCAAAGCGCCGGTCAGGGCAACCTGCGCGGCGACGAGCCGCCGCTCACGATGCAAATCCTTGGACCACCAGTCGCCGTAGGCGGCAGTGAAACAGGCGAAGGCGAGCGAATCGCCGCCATACGGTTCGCGGTTGTCGTTGGCGAATGTGAAGCGGGCACGCAGATATGAATGCGGATTGCGGAATGCGGAATGCGGAATTGAAGAGCCGTGAGTCACATGCCGCAACGACGCCACTGCCGCATACGCACCGCGCACTTGCGGGTCATCGGCGGTGCAGAGTTGATGGCCGAGTACGACTTCGTCGGAGTCGCGTCCCTTCGGAAGTGCCTCGATATGCGCTTCGAGTGTCCGCAACCGTCCACGGACCGGTTTGCCCCCGGCATCGCGTTCGACCAGCACGCATGTGGCCTGATTTGTATGACCAGACTCGCGTATCGCACGCCAATCGGCGTCGAAGGTTTCAAGCCAGCGTACAAGAGCAGGTTCGCGAGAACGCTCGCCCTCCATGTCTCCGAACAGACGAATGAGCAAACGTGGAATCTCGGTGGTATCGAGCGATTGCGAATTGCGGAACTCGGAATTCGGAACCGAGAGTTCTGATTCCGCAATTCCCTCGACTTCGCTCGGGACAAGCCGAATTCCGAATTCCGCATTCACCAGACATTGCAGCGCGGAGTCGGCTTGTCCGACGTACAGCCACTTTCTCGCCGCGTGTTCCCAGAGCGATGCAGCGGTGAGGGGCGAGTTGAATTGCGCGGTATCGAGACCGGCGATGAATGTCGCGATCTCTGCCAACTCATCCGGGTGAAGGTCATCGAATGCCCGTGCGTCGATCGCAAGGAGCGGGGGAAGGTCTTCCAGCCAGAAGGATGAGTATGAGTCGGATGCGAGCGCATCCGGAAAGCGGGACCAGAACCGGACTGCTGCGAGGAGGCGCGAGTCGGGAAACGGAATCGCGGTATTGGCTGCGCGATACGCCTGATACTCGCGTGTAAAGCCCAGAGGTGTGAGTGAGGTCATCGGGTGTTGCTCATTCGATCACAAAGAGACGAATCTCAATCGGCGAATCGGACGTTAGATTGGCGGCAACACATTCACCCGGAGCGCGGGTATCCACCGCCTGCCAGCGCCCCCCTGACTGGCAGACAACCACACGGACCCGCTCGATTGATTCATGACCATGAATTCGCAGAGGGCGTACGCGCAAAGAGAGGCCCTTAGAGTCAGGGAGAAATGTGACGGCCACGCTGTCGCCATCGGGAAGCTCAATGACTGTCTCGTTTGCTGCTCTCGACTGCTCCAGCGGCTTCAGCATGAACGACGCATCGGGAAGTTGCAGTCGCCAGGACTGCGCGGCGGGATCGCCCAAAGACTCCGCGGGAATCTCGGCTCTCCCCCACTCATCGGTAAGGAATCCCGCCGGAGGATCACTCAGATGAATATAGACGTGCTTGGTCAACGACGGGTCGTCGGCTGTCAACTGCAGCATGTCACAACCGGTAGACGGATCATGCATCACACGCAGAATGACCTCGGGGTCTTCCGAATAGAGTGTAGCGCGATGCTGTAATCCCGCCACCGGAGCAGACACGCCATCGGCAGCCAACGAGTAGCCAGCCACGGGGTCATATGGCATGTCCATGAGCGTCAGAGACAGATTCGATCGCCGACGTTGCAACAATCTCAGGACGGCCTCTTCAAACTGCGACCTGACCGTTGGACCCGGAGTTTGCGCGTTCGTATCGGCCAGCCACTCCTCCATGAGCAGAAGCTCCTCGCGGCATTCATCACATACGTTCACATGAATTGCAACCGGATCGCTGGGGTTCCGTTTCTGCGCCGGCAGGCGCGCGAAACGGAGCAGATCGAGATCAGATGGATGCACGATCCCCCTCCCCAACAGATCGATAGCGTCCAGTCGCGGAAGTTGTCGCGAGATTTCGGTTATTCACGTTCGATCCCCAAGTGGGTACGGACTCGTACCAGTATGCGGTCCTTGCACTTGCCGGTCAGCGTGTTCCACAGATAGTGGAAGCGTTTCTGATAGACCGGTAGCGGGATCTCGCCCAATCGCTCACACAAGTACTCGCGCAAGCTGTCGTTATCGAGATGCTCGGTCCAATCCGCAAGCCAGACATGGAAGGCGGCTGTGACACCATCGACTTCTTCATGTGAGAGCCCAGCCAACTCGGCCAGTCGCGGCAAGTCCGACATCAGGGTCTCGTTTGCAGCGGGACCAGCAGCGGAGCGGATGAGCCCGCGAATCCGGACAAAGAGCGGCGATTCGGGGACAACTTCTTGTGGCGGCTCGTGATTGAGCTGCACAGCGACAAACGTCCTCACCAACGGATAGTACAATAAGGTATTCCGGAACCGGTCATCGCCATCCAGCGCAGTGAACACATGGCGGCACTGTGCCGGTGTGTTAGCCCCATTGCGGCAGGCGCGGGTAACCCATGCATGAAGCGATCGGTCGTCGGCACGTGGCAGTGACAGGCGTCCGGGTGATTGCGACTTGGACCATGACCACTCGATGTACTTCCCATTCGATTCATCGCGAAACTCTCCGTGCGAATCCCTGAGTGTGCGTCGGATATTGCGGCGGATATTCCAGGCATCTGGGCTCGTCTCACGTTCCAACTTGTGGACATTCTGCCGGACCGTCTTCCGCACAACCGTGAGGTATTGGTCGATCAATTTGTCATCGGAGAGTGTAAGACTGGGTCTGAGAAACCGCACCAAGGGCATGACACCGGATGATTTCTCCTCCATGAACAGTTCGCTCACGACAACAACTGCCAAGTCGCGGTGGCAATGGCATCCGGCAAAAAGCGACAGTGGCAAACGCCGTCCGCGTGACTCCCAGGCGCGCAGGTATGCAGTGATTTGGCCGACGACGAGATCCCAGGCGGCAAGCCATGCCGTCTGGTCGTGCGGCGTTGCGAGAAACGTACGAAGGATCCGCGCGGTGTCGTTCATTACGACTGCCCAAGATGCGTCTGTCCGAAGTGACCTACGGTTGTCGCACTAATATCGCTATGGATAGGGGCGGGATGCAAGCAAGACGGGCGGCCCACTTTGGACCGCCCGTCGCAGTTCGGTGAGTGTGAATTTACAAGCCCTTGCCGATACGGTCCCAACGGGTGCTGCTGGGGAAGTGGGCAAGGCTGTAGAACGGGATTGTCAGCAGCGGCAGAATGTATGGGCTTTCCCACTGCGGCGCATCCGGGTCGGGTTCCCACGACCAGTAGATGAACATGGCTTTGCCACGGATCAGGTTCTTGTCGAGGAATCCCCATTCGCGTGAATCGCGTGAATTGTCGCGGTTGTCACCCATGACAAATATGTGCCCTGGCGGGACTGCCGCCGGTCCGAAGTTGTCGCGGTTGGACAGATGCGATGGTAGGATGCGCGTGTCGGTGTACATGACCTCTTCCGGCATCGGCGCGGGCTGACCGTTGACATAGACCACCTTGTCGCGCACTTCTACCATCTGACCCTCGACAGCGACACAGCGCTTCACGTAGTCTTTGGCCGGATTGAGCGGATACTGGAACACGACAATGTCGCCCTGCTTCGGCTCGGAGAAGTGGTACGAGAACTTGCTGACGAGGAGATAGTCTCCCGGAAGCAACGTGTTCTGCATCGACTCCGACGGAATCCGGTATGCCTGCACGACAAACGCGCGCAGAACGACTCCGATGATGAGCGCTACAAGAATCGCTTCCAAATAGTCGCGCGCGGCGCTACGTGTGGTTTTCACGAACATTATTTGCCCCTCTTTGGCGCAACCCCACCCTGACCTGAGTTGCAGTCGGCCTTTCTCTTTCATCGGCTGATAGGGGCAATCCGTTTAGCGGGAATCTGTGGTCACAACCGATTGTGTCAGAACAGACTGCCCAGTAGCACCCAGTGCGCGAATTGAATTTTCGGGTGAGCGGACGGAAAAACGGCAACCGATATATGCGTTAATGCGTATATACGCATGTATGAATACTAAGAAACTCAATGAGCCGACAGCCGAAATCGCGCCCTTGGCCCTCAGGGCTCTGGCCGACCCGACACGCATGAAGATTATGCTGATGCTCGAGGGCCGGAGGAGAACTGTGACGGAGATTGTCGAATTTTTTGATTTGTCTCAACCCACGATCTCACGGCACCTGCAGACCCTTGCGGACGCCCAATTGGTGAGACGCGAGAAAGCGGGGCAAAAGGTCTACTACTCGCTCAACGGCGGCGCATTGGGAGATATTTGCATCGGTTTGGCATCGAGCTTCCCCTGCTGCTGTGTCACAGTTACTGCACGTCCTCAAGAGGATACATGCATCGAAGCCCCAAAACCGAAGAAAGGAGGCACTCGATGACCCGCTTTTCAGTCCCACGTGTCGCGCGTTGTTGCGGCGGTTCCAGACGTCTGTCCCCGGCACGACATTAAAAGGCCCACCAGACCAACTCCGGGAACCCCGCGAGGGGTTTCCCGGAGGCGCGCGGTCTTGATGGGCCTCTAAAGACCTTATGGTAGAGCACCCGAAACGTCACATTCAAGAAGGAATCACGATATGCAAAAGAGCCGTATGATCACCGAAGCAGTCCGCGAGCGTTACTCCAATATTGCCGAGAAGTCCGGCGCGTGTTGTGGGCCGTCGTGCTGCGACTCCAGCGTTTCCGATATGTCACTGGGCTACACCGAAGCAGAGCTGACATCGATCCCCGAAGGCGCCAATCTCAGTCTCGGCTGCGGCAATCCCACCGGCATGGCCGACATCAAAGTTGGCGAAACTGTCATCGACCTTGGTTCCGGCGCCGGTATTGACTGCTTCCTCGCGTCCCAGAAGGTCGGGCCCTCAGGTCATGTGATCGGAATCGACATGACCGAGGCGATGATCCGCAAGGCACGTGAGAATGCCGCCAAAGCCGCGCACGCCAACGTCGAATTCCGGCTAGGCCAGATCGAACAGATGCCGGTCGATAACAACACCGCGGACATGATCATCTCCAATTGCGTAATCAATCTCGCTCCCGACAAATCTCAGGTCTTCGCCGAGATGTTTCGCGTATTGAAGCCGGGCGGACGGTTTGTAGTCTCAGACATCGTGGCTAAGGGCACGATTCCCGATGGAGACCGCAAGGACATGGAGCTCTGGACCGGATGCATCGCCGGAGCGCTCGAGAAGACCAGCTACTTGCAGATCGTCCGCGATGCGGGATTTGTCGACCTCGACATCAAATCCGAAGTCGAGTACGATTTCAAGAAGTCCGAGACGTTCGCGTTAACCTCGATGACACTGCAGGCATTCAAGCCAGCCAAGTAGCAACCGCAACAACGGAATCGACGTGGCGGTCAGAGGAGTCTCTGGCCGACACTACACCCTTCCTCTGCACGCTGATCGAGTTTACATTTAACACATGATCAATTTCGACCCGACATTTGACTACGAGCGCGCCCTCTTCTTCATGAAGCAGGCCATGCGTGAGGCACAGCAGGCATTCGACGAGGGTGAAGTACCGATCGGCGCGGTGGTGGTGAAAGACGGATTCGTTGTCGGACGCGGTCACAATCAGACCGAGCGTCTCAACGATCCCACGGCGCACGCCGAGATCCTGGCCCTGGGCGCCGCATCATCCCATTTCGAATCGTGGCGACTCTTGGACGCGACGCTTTACTCAACCATCGAACCATGTGTGATGTGTGCCGGCGCCTCGGTCATGGCGCGTGTCCGGCGCGTAGTGTATGGCGCGGCCGACCCGAAATTCGGGGGCTGTGTGTCGATCTTCAAGATTCCATCCGACACACGTCTCAATCACCGCGTGGACGTGGTCGGTGGCGTGATGGCGGATGAATCTGCAGAACTTATGCGGCAGTTTTTTGTCAAGCGAAGACAGGAGAAACCCGGCCGATAAGGTTGTCATGGCCCGCAATCGCGTGGCCGCGGGAAGGACCAAGATGAACGCGGCAATGGAAGCACCCACGAGGCACCCGGCTGTCGATCATGATATCGATGGCCTCGCCGATCGATTGCTGAAGATTACGCTGGTCATCAACCTGGCCATGCCGGGATTGCTGTTTCTGTGTGCGTACTTGCTGAGATCGATGGAGATTCTCCCAGTAGGCGGATTGATTCCGGCGGAGACCCTCCAAATCGTGTTCTTTGCGCTGTTGTTCGTTGCTGTATCGGAAGTGGCCGTAGCGTTTGTGCTGAAGAAGATGTTCTTCTCTCCTGAGCGGGTGCAACCAACACTCAACGACACGGACGCATTCGCGAAGCTCGTCACCGGCGGGTCAATCACGCTGGCGGCTCTCGGCGCAGCGTCGATGGTCTATGGTGTGATCCTGTTCATCCTCGGAATGGACATAACCCGGATTGCGCTCTTCGCACTGATTTCCATGGTTCATTTTCGGTTGTTCCGCCCCACGTCAGACTTTCTGCGCTCTGTAATCACGCAGGCCTCATAGCCCTACACTTTGAAAGCGCTTGATCGAAAGCCCTCCTGTGTGGCATCTACTGCCATGCAGGGTGAGCGCTTGGTGGCACGCGAATGTCCGTTTCGATGGAGACTGTCATGACTTCCGCCCAAAATGCCGCAATCATGGACGAGTTCATTGAGACTCTGACGCCGTTACACCTCTATCCCCTCTGGCGGCAGCAGGGCCTCCTGGTCCGCAAGCCGACAACCAAGGCCATTCCCTTCCTGTGGCCCTATGCTCCCATCCGTGAGCGATTGATGAAAGCCGGGCAGATCATCTCTGCGGAGGAAGCCGAGCGCCGAGTTTTGATCCTGCGCAACCCTGGGTTGGAGGGAACGCCGGCGGCGACGGCGCGGCTCTACGCCGGAATGCAACTTGTCCTGCCGCACGAAGTCGCGCCGGCACATTACCATTCCGCGAGCGCCATCCGGTTTGTTGTCGAAGGCAAAGGCGCCTACACCGCAGTTGACGGTGAACGCGCGATCATGGAACCCGGTGATCTGGTCCTGACGGCCGCGTGGTCGGTCCACGATCACGGAAATGACTCCGACATCCCGATGATATGGCTCGATGGTCTCGATTTGCCACTCGTCAACGGCCTGGAGTGTTCATTTTTCAGCGAGATTGATACCAAGTCGCAAAAGCTGACTCATCCGGATGATATCTCCGAACGGTTATACTCTCGCGGACAATTGCGTCCGACGTGGATGGGCTGGACTAAGAACTATTCGCCGCTCATGAAGTATCCGTGGTCGCAGACCGAGCGCGTCCTTCTCGATGCACTCAAAGACGGCGCGCCGGGTTCACCGACGGATGGCTTGATCTTTGAGTACTCGAATCCGATCACTGGCGGATCGGTGTTGCCGACCTTGGCATGTTACACACAGTTGCTTGCACCTAAGCAGCACACAGAAGCGCATCGACACACGACCAGCGCTGTGTATCACGTCGTGCGCGGATCGGGGACAACCATCATCGATGGGCAAGCAATCAACTGGAAGGAACGCGACACGTTCGCATTGCCCGGATGGGCGATCCACGAGCATGTCAACTCGTCCAACGAACCCGCAATACTCTTCTCATTCACCGATGACCCGACACTTCGCGCATTGGGATTTTACCACGAACGTTCTGAGAAACGGCAGGGCTGAGTACTGTGCGCATTGTCACACTCCAATCACCTGATGGACCGCTGGCCGCAATCGAGCGCGGTAACGAGCGATTCGTAATCAAGGACCCACGCGGACGCGCGATCCGGGATGTCGGCGAGCTGCTGGGCTCTAACAATTGGAAGTCACTCGCATCAGACGCCACGGCCAAAGCAATAGCCAACTGGCCCGTTCTGCGTCCCATTCTCGAACCGGGAGCAACTGTTTGCGTTGGTCTGAACTACAAGAAGCACGTTCTTGAGATGGGCCGTCAGTTGCCGACCGTGCCCACACTCTTTTCGAAGCTACCGCGTGCCCTCACTGATCCTGAGGCGACTATTCCCCTGCCGGCGGCGTCGAGCATGATGGATTACGAAGGGGAGCTGGTCATCGTCATCGGTACCGGCGGACGCTACATCCCGCTGGACAAGGCGTGGGATGCTGTAGCGGGGTTCACGCTCCTCAATGATGTCACCGCCCGCGACTTTCAGAAACGGTCGTTGCTATGGTTTGCGGGAAAGAGCTGGGAACGGTCGACTCCGGTTGGCCCGGCATTCGTAACAGTGGATGAACTGACCAATTTCGGCGAGCGCGAGATTTCAACACGGGTGAATGGCGAGGAGCGTCAACGATCGCCTATCTCTGATCTTATATTTGATGTACCAACGTTGGTGTCTGACCTTTCGCAGGTGATACACTTGCAGCCGGGGGATATGATTGCAACGGGGACTCCGGGCGGCGTCGGAGACGCCATGAAGCCGCCGTCGTATCTGAAACCTGGAGACGTTGTCGAAATTTCGTTTGACGGGATTGGCACGCTCCGCAACAGATTCGTAAGCACCTCATGATCTTCGATCCGAGCACACTTGATCGTGGAACTCTCAACGGTCTGATCAATGGGCTTGTGTATCCCCGGCCAAT
>JBKKDE010000366.1:0-3906 GCA_046708665.1 Candidatus Zixiibacteriota bacterium
GACGACCGCCGGCTTGCCGAGCGCATTCGCAGCGTTGATCGCAAAGTCGAGTGCCGGGTTATCGACCGCGCGTTGGGAGCGTTGCATCCAATACACAACCGCGCCGCCGTCGGGGTTGACCGGGATCAGGTTGCGCCAACGTGCGCGCGGGTGTCTTAGAAGCGGCTGGGGCAACATCGGGCGGCAACAAACATACCCCCATTGGGCCAGAGTAGCTAAATGGGCTCTCTGCCAAAATATGATGGATGGCTCCCATAGATTTCCGGACTTGGTGGACGCCGCCTGTTCAATGCCTAACCTTTGGGATTATGCGACGCCTGTAACACGCTGGCCTACAATCTGCTACGACCGTGTCCAATTCGAGAGCATCCGTGGCACGTTTTGTGCAGAAGCAGGCTGTGTCAGGAACGGATTCGGGAACGAAAATGTCGGGTTTATAACTGGAGGTTGTGATGAAGATGAAATGGATGAAGACTCGAACCCTCGCCTACACGATGGGTCTGCTGCTCATGGTTGGCGCCGTGGGCTTGATGACCGGGTGCGGCGACATGGCCACCGGGCCGAACAGCGGCACGGATGATCCGGTCGTGGTCCATAACACCGGCAAGGGCCAGGATGTAAACGCGACGAACAATGGCGGCGCGACACAGTCCGGCCTGATTCGGTCACTCCTCAATGTTGTCGAGGAGGGTAGCAACGAGGTCGTTGGCGTGGTCGGCGGTGTCGTGGACGTGATGTTACCCACCGGTGAGACGAAGCTGATTGTGCCGTCGGGCGCAGTCGACGAAGCGGTTAACATCGAGATGAGTGTACGGCAAGTCGAGGTCAACGGCCGTTACATCACCGAGTACGAATTCGGGCCGCACGGTCTTGAATTCAACAAGGCGACGACTTTGAGTTTGTCGCTGCCGTATGCGGATGGCACAATTGTGTCGTTGCGCTGGTTCAACCCGGACACGAATCAGTGGGAGTTGCAGCAACGTCAGCGGGTGTGGAATGGTAAGGTTTCGTTCAGCATCTACCACTTCTCGAAGTACGGTATCAGCTAATCACCTCACCTCCTTCAGCGGGAGTAGATCGCCAGCCGCCCCCTGCTTCACTCGGGGGGCGGTTGGTGTTTTGGGGAGTATCGCAATCAGGAGTGTTGCTCGAGTGTGCGCTTGAAGCGTGTGGTTGCCCAGAGCATGAAGGCGATT
The DNA here is from genome assembly GCA_046708665.1 of Candidatus Zixiibacteriota bacterium. Taxonomy (GTDB): domain Bacteria; phylum Zixibacteria; class MSB-5A5; order WJJR01; family WJJR01; genus JACQFV01. Next base: position 1,197 of record JBKKDE010000366.1, read on the forward strand.
CCCACGGCGCCGATCAGGATGACCAACCAGAATTGCCGTTTGAGTAAGCTATCGCCGAGAAAGACTGCCCCGGCGGCGAAGGGCAATTCCACGGCAACGAGAGCTATGAGATACTGCATGAATGGGTATTTGGCGGTGCCCAGGACGTATCCGGGAATTTCCGAAGGGAGCGATGCTTGAAAGAGAAGGACCAGAGGGAATGACGCCTTGTCGGTGATGCGTTCCTGATAGTACTCAATCTTCTTTCGACTCACCAACCAACGTCCGATCCGAGCACCGACGCCGCGTCCGATGAAGTAGGTGAGTATGCCACCAAGCGTCCATCCCAGCCAGAGAAGAGCTGTGGTCGTGATCTCTCCCCAATAACGGACGCCAACGGGAATCATGATCAGACTCGAAACACCCGCGAACGGCACGGATATCGCGGACAAGCCGACAAATGCTGTTCCGGACAAGATTGGATTGCGCGCGACCTGGCCACTCAGGTTGTCCACTGCTCGTTCGATCACACTGTGCAAGCCGGCAGAAGCGGCGATCAAGAGGAGCACCACGCCGACGGCAGTGCCAATGAGTGTACGTCGGTGGCTGAGACGTTTCACGGATTCACCTCCAAGATGTCACAGGAGACCGCAGCTGCGGGTGGTTTTGAATTATACCTGCAACATCCGGACAATATCCGGACAAGATCCGCGCTCATTGAGCGACGCATAAGGTGAAATCCTCCGAGCGGCCACTGACCCGCCAGTCCGCCTCGAGATGAAAGTGCGGCGGTTTGTGATTGTAAGGTGGTCCCTCGATCACGAAATCCCAACCCACTCCCCGGCTCTGCCAGAGCGACTTCATCCGTTCAGAGTATTGATCGAATCCTCGACGGCGAATGTCGATGGCCCGGCAGGGGTGCACAAGATGCAATGAATTCGACCTCCCACCAACAGCGGAGTTCTGTGCGGGTGTTCGTCCGAGGCAAGTGATGACGATCGGGGGCGTGCCAAGGTCGTGGACACATTGCTCGCAGAAACGGGTGAATTCGGTGCGTAGTGGGTCCCAGACGTCGGGCCATTGGGCGGCGAGGTGAGCGGCGATTTCGGGTTTGAAGAGGTAAGTTGCGTTTAACATTGAAGTGCGGCCGCGTGTATACTCACGTGTCAACTTCTCACATCGGCGTGGCTGCCAAACCGTTTTCCAGACTCGAGGGACACATGTTCTCGCAGAAAACATTGATCACACTCGGGATATCGTTTGGCGTATTTCTTGTCCTTACGATCGTGCTCCTTCAAGTACTGAAGCCGTTTATCGCGCGTCTGCCGGCGGACTACTTCGTCAACGAGTCGCGCGCGAAGTCGCGAAAAGGGTCCGTCCCGATGAAAATCATCCGCAATATCGGAGCGGTGTTGTTGGTGATTGCCGGAGTGTTTCTCAGTCTTCCTGGTATACCAGGGCCGGGGTTTCTTCTGATACTGGTGGCGCTGATTCTCGGCGATTTCCCCTACAAGTTCCGGATGCTGCATTGGCTGGCGTCTCGCCGCCTGATCAGCAAGTGGATGACCAAAACGCGCGCGAAGTATGGGAAGCCGGCGTTTGAGATGTGACCGCGGGAGGCGAATCACACGCTACCTGTGCGATGCTGCCCGGCCTGAATTCGTGGGGGATTGCTTCGCCCCAAAGAGCCGGTGCTCGCAACGACACTGGTTGGTCACCACGTCAGCAGCCACGACGCATTGTTCGGGACGGTGATTTTGCGGCGGAGGATTGCGCCTGAGGTGTAGCGGATTTCGAATTCGTATTGGGTTGTGTTGGGATTGAGTACGGAGGATGGGTAGAGATCGAGGAACCAATAGCCGAGCGAGTCGGTGGTGGTGCGGCGTTGGTACGGGGAAATTACGATTGATTGGTAGCGCAGCGGCGAGGCATTGATGCGCGCGCTGACTTCGGCGCCGGCAATGTCGGACGACGAGAGATCCTCGACCCAGCCGTAGACTCGGCAGAGCGATGCCGATGCAGGAGTGCCGGGATTGAAGTCGTAGCCGAGGATGCGCACTGTGTCGGGCGCGGCACCGGCGGTGGTTGTGTGTAATGTGTTCGCGGGCCAGACATAGCCGACCAGCACGGGCACGACGATGTAGCCAGTAGCGGCGTTGACCGCGAATGTGAGTATTCCCTGCGCGAGCGCTCTCCCCTGCGCGAGATTGGCAGTTTGCCCGGCATCTTTGAGCGAGACGAGGACATCGGGGATTGTGTCGTCGATACCCGAGGTATCGATGAAGTACACGACGAGCGACTTCGTTCCCGATCCGAGACCGACATCGCCGAGACGTGCCAGCGAATTGCCTTCGCTCCAACGCAGTGACCTGAGCACAGAGTCGCGATGCGCGTCGGTCCAATTGGAATTGAAGTATTGGTCATCGAGGTAGGCGGTGAAGTCGGTGGTCGTGTAGAGTGTAAACTGGCCATGCCACGATGTTTCGAGATCGGCGCCGGTGTTGTCCTGCACAGTGAGCACGTACTTGTAGTCGCCATTCAATCCTGCGCCGTCGATGTTGGCGACCGCATCGCGGAATGTGTACGCCTCTCCCCTGTTGAAGTCTTCCCAGTCGGCCAGTGTGATGCGCGAGTTGTTGAACGCCATCGAGTCGCGGTGACAGACGGTTCCTGACGGATAGAATACGAGCAGATACACAGAATCGCCAGAGGCCATTGCCACCGGTTTGCC
>JBKKDE010000367.1:0-8117 GCA_046708665.1 Candidatus Zixiibacteriota bacterium
GCGGTGCGCGATGCGGTCGATCTGGCCGGACTCGCACCACGTACGGTGATCGAGAAGGCGCTCGCGCGTTGCCGGGCCTGGGCACAGAAGCAAATCACAGATTCAGTTTCCAATACACCGAATGCAGAATTCGGAATGCGGAATTCGGAATGTCAGGGCTCTGACTCCGCATTCCGAGTTCCACATTCCGCATTAATCAACGAGCGGCGGTTCGACTCCGCTCACCGCAAGGAGGATGTCATGTCACCGATCTTGCAGTTGGACGGCACCGGGCAACGCGCGCGTATGACAGTGCAATTGGCCGGCCACACAGTGATGTTGCGCGCCAAGAGCTTCAAGTACCTGCTCGCATTGGCGGCGGGGCGTATGCTCACACGCGACGGTTGGGTCAACAAGGCCGAGATCGAGCCGGGCGAGAACCAGATCAAGTATTTCTATCAGCTGCGTCGCGAGTTGCGCGCCGCCGGGCCGCGTGCCGACACGTTGATCGAAAACGATGGCAACGGACGGTACCGTTTGACGTTGCCGCCGCAGGCGATCCGTTTCGATCTGCCGCGTTTGGCGACACATCCCGATTGGGACATTCGTTCGCGCGCAGAGCAGCTCATGCATGCGGGAATGGCGAGTCAGGCGGCGTGAGGTCGAGGAACAATGTGCCCGCCACCCGCCCTCGGGTGGCGGCTCTTGCAGGTTGAGGTGATATCATGATGCCGATGCGCGGACGTTCACAATTTGAGGGTCCGACAGTAATGTTCATCTCCACGATGGTCGCCGAATGGGAGCCGCTCTTTGCGGACCCGGACATTCGCGACAAAGTGCAAGACATCCTCTTCGGGCGTGTTGATGTCACCGGCGCGGCACTCATGGCCCACTGCATCATGAAACACCATGTCCACTTGCTAGTGGGGCATAACGAAGGCGGGCGGGGCGTATCGAGATTCGTGGGTGGCTTCAAATCGCTGGTATCGCGAAGACTTTTCCCGGAGCGAAAGGGGATATGGAGGGAGCGATTCGATGATGTTGTGGTTAGCTCGCAGAAGTTATTCGACATAAAACTCAACTATATCCATGACAATCCTGTGAGATCTGGGTATGTGAGAGAACAGATCGAATGGCCATGGTCAAGCGCCCGTTATTGGCTGCTCGATTTGCCGCACGATCACATCACACGACACTGGGAATGGATGGACACCGCACGGCCCTTGTAGCAGTACGCCACCCGAGGGCGGGTGGCAGGCACAATTGTGGTTACGTACGCGGAGTTGGCTGCTTGGTTTGCCACACGACCATATCACACGACGCTGGGCATGGATGGATACCGCACGGCCCTTGTAGCAGTACGCCACCCGAGGGTGGCGGGCGGGCGGGCACAATTGCGCAGGCTGAAAGCCTGCGTCACCAAAACAATTACGTCCCCAGTTCCTTCTCCAGGCGCGCGATCTCTTTGTTGACGGCGGCGGTGTGTTCGGAGGGCGGGGATAGCGCGATGAACTTCTTCCAGGCGACGAGGGCTTCTTTCTGATTTTTCAGATCGAAACTTTGGATTACGCCGAGATTGAACCACGCTTGTGTGAGAGTTGGATCCAATTGAATGACATGATTCAGCACAGTGACGGCAGTATCCGGGCGCCCCGCGGCGCGTAACATCGTTGCCATGTCGGTCAGGATATGGATGTCGTCGGGTCTGATGACGAGCGCTTGCCGGTAGTGCGTGATTGCCTCGTCGTGCATGCTGGCATCGAAATACATATTTCCCAGTGCTGCCCAGGCATCGAAGTTGGATGAATCTGTTGCGAGAATGTCGTTGATGTGTCCGATTTGGCTGAGGAGTTCGGCGCGTTGGGCCTCGTCGCTCGCAGCCGCACCCTGTCCGCCGTCGGGTATCCGACTGTTGATGTCCTGCGTCGCGGCGACTTCCTCCGACTTTGGCGTTTCAAGGTTGGTCTTCGCGATGTAGATCGCTACGACCGCTGCGAACGCCAACGCGGCAATGAGGATATAGCGGTTGGAAGCCCCCGGTGCATGCTCATGTTCTTGCGCCGCAGTCCGTTCTGTACCTTCAGTCATTTACTATTCATCCATTCCTGTTTGGCGTGCCCGGCCCCCCGCTTGAGAATCCTACCCGAAAATCACATTCGCGTCAACAGAATGTGACAAAACCATGCCGGATCGACCCTTAAGTCTCGAATGTTGATGGTCGATATAAGAGATGAGAGCACCAAATCACTGCTGCCGGGGGTACGACACAGGCAGCGACATTCTATGTGGAGACGAGACCGATGGCTAATCCCACCGATATCGATGTGAAAGAACCGGTTGCGACGAGTTCAGTCGATGAACCGCATTTGCGCGATCTGCCGCGACATAAAAAGGGCAAGTCGGCGGTGAAGGCAACTTTGGGTCAGAAGTCCGGCACGTTCGAGCCGGTCGATATGGAAGCGCCGGGGCGGGTAACGACTCCCGAGCCGATGGTGAACGAGTCGGCGCACATGGCGCCCGCGATGATCGCCGATGGTGTCAGATCTGCAACCGGAGTCGCGCATTTGCAGGGGCTGACACTGAGCTTCCCGATGAATACAAAAATCATGCCCGGCGAAATTGTGGTCGTCGGACACAAGCCATTTGAAGTTCGCAAAAAGAAGTTCCTCACACCGGTGTTTGTGGCGAAGGGTGTGGGGCTCTTGACACTCACAGTTCTCGCGTTCGTCGGGCTTACCTCGCTCGTGAGCGGCCCGTCAGGCGGCACGGTTAGCGGCGTCGTCCTCAATCGCACAACCGGACAGATCATCCCCAACGCCAGCATCTCGTTTGAAGGCGGAGAGACGGTAAACACCAATCTGGCCGGCATGTACAGTCTCGACGGCCTGGGCGCAGGGGTGTTTAAGATGACGGCCTCGGCGCCGGGGTTTGAGCCGCAAGCTGGCGCGGTGGTACGTCCGGCAGATGGCGACGCACAGTTGGCTTTTGCCTTGATGCCCACGGGGCCGACCGTAGCCGCGAACGCAGAGGCTGCAAACGTTACGGACGCCGCATTGGGGGCCCTACGCATCGACTCAACGCGCCTGTTGGCGGCGTTGGCGTATGGAACGATTAATCTGGAAACCGACTTTTCCGGTTATGTGGTGTTTGTGGATGGTGTGCTCTATGGCAAGGACGCGAAAAAGATTAAGAGCATGAATGCCGGCGAGCACCGCGTGATCGTGCAGTTGGAAGGCTTCGAAGATTTTTCGACGAATGTGTCGGTGAAAGCCCGTGGGACTCACACGGTCGAGGTTGCCAAGGCGAAGCTGACACCGAAAGTCGACCCGGTTAAGCGCGCCAAGGCGTTCTTTGTCGAAGGCAAGGACTTGCTCGACCGTGGCCTCTACCCTGCGGCCATCGAGAAGTACACACTGGGATTGCACGATGATCCGCAGAACGCCAATGCGATGCAGTACCGCGGCTGGGCGTACTCGAAAGCCGGCAACCTCGATGCCGCACGCTCCGATCTGTTGCGCGCAGCGACTTTGCATGCCGATGCCAACCGGTTCCTGGATGCGGTTGCCTGCGCGGGGCACTTGATTGAACTGTCGCCCGAGGATCCGCAAGCGTATCTACGCCGTGCCAAGTACTACACGCAGATGCGCGAGCACGAGAAGGCAATCAAGGACTGTGAGATTGCCGTCAATCTCGACAAGAAGGCATACGAACCGCAGATCGCGCTGGCCGAAGCGTGCTTTGTCGCCGGCGAATACAAGCGCGCGGCCAAGGAATTCGACAAGGGCCGCAAGCTCACGGACAATCCGGCGGATCCGTATGTGAAGATGCTCATCTCGCTCTCGCGCAGTGGCGAGGATGACCAAGTCCGCAAGAAGTTCAAGGACTTCGGCGAGATTGCGACTCCTGAACTGCAGAAGAAACTGCGTGACAATCCGGACTGGCTACGCGTCCTGCAGATTGTCGATCCGAAGATGCGTTCGGAAGGATAATACTCCCGACCGATTGTTTCCAAAGGGCAGCCCATCGGCTGCCCTTTGTGTTATCTTCCCGCTGTGAATTCACCACAACACGCGTTTGATCTCGTGATAGTCGGCGCAGGAGCCGCAGGGTTGGCAGCCGCAATTTTTGCAGCCGAGGCCGCGACCGGGCGGGACTTACGTATCCTCTTGATCGAAGGCGCGGCAAAGCCGGGAGCGAAGATCCTAGTCTCGGGCGGTGGGCGTTGCAATGTCACCAATGAGAATGTGACGCCGGATGATTTCTGCGGCGGGTCGCGTGCGATTATTCGCAATGTGCTGGCACAGTTCAATGACCAGAAGGCGCGTGAGTGGTTCGAGAGCATCGGTGTGCCACTTAAGCTGGAGCCGTCCGGGAAGTACTTTCCCATGAGCGATGAGGCCAAGAGTGTGCTCGCGGCGCTGCTCGCACGGGTCGATGAGCTCGGAATTCGCATGTGGGCAGGCACGCGAGTGACCGATATCGTGCCGGTGAATTCCGGCTTCTCTCTCACACTCAGCGACACGCAGGTCATTGAATCCCGACGTGTGATTGTCGCGACTGGCGGACTGGCATTGCCCAAGTCGGGCAGCGATGGCGCCGGATTGAAGATCATGGAAGGTCTCGGGCACACGATTGTACCGACCACTCAGGCGCTCACGCCGCTCTTACTCTCGCATGGCCGCGGAATCGGTGGACGGTTTACTGAATTCTCCGGAGTCACAATAGAGGCAAGAATGCGGCTTTATCGCGCGGGACACGGCAAGGCGCTTGTCGATCTGACCGGATCGCTCCTCTTTACCCACCTCGGGCTCTCCGGCCCTGTCGCGATGAACTTCTCGCGGCATTGGCTGCGGGAACGTCTTGAGAAACCGAATGTCGCGTTGGAAGTTACCATCTCGCATCCCACCTTCACTGATATTGGCGATGCCCGCAAATGGTTGAGTGATTGCATCAAGCGTGCGCCGTCATCGTGGGTATCCTCAGCACTGACACGGTTGTATCCCGATCGCATTGCAGACGCAATGATTCAGGAAAGCGGAGTTACAACCAATCTCTCGCAGATGACTGCCAAGCAACGCGATGATATCGCGGCGATGGTCTCGGGATTGCGTGTGGATGTCATCGGCGCGCGTGACTACAACTTCGCCGAGGCGACCGCGGGTGGTGTGGAACTCACTGAGACCGACTACCATACGATGGAGTCGCGCAAAGTGCCGGGGCTCTATCTCTGCGGTGAGATTCTCGATGTCGATGGCCGTATCGGTGGGTTCAATTTTCAGTGGGCGTGGTCGAGCGGGTACGTGGCAGGACGCGCGGCGATGGCTGGACTGCGGGATTGAATGTGATGTTGTAGCCCTACCGCGGGTTGCCCTCTCTGTCCCGTCAGCCCTCACCCATCGCTCAGGATCCTCGACAAAGAGCGCTGCCGGGACATCTCCCTCCCTCCGCTTCGCTGCGGGACCTTCGGCCAAAGGGGGAGAACATAAAAACACTTCATTGGAAAACTGAAGCAAATGGAAAGGGCGAGTCGGTTGACTCGCCCTTCTGAAGATCGTTTCCTTACAATCACTACTCTGCAGGTTCCATCGCTCCCAAGGTCTCCGGGGAAATAGCGCAGACATACGCGAAACGCTGATCGGTAGCCGCCTGCATGATGATGACCTTTTTGGCAGGGTTGCGCGACTTGTCGATCGTGATGTATCCCGTGACGCCTTCGTGGTGCACGTTTTGCAGTGCCGACTTGACGCCGATCGCGGTCGCTGCATCGGCATCTGTGCATGCGGCAACGATCATGCCTCCTGCATCGAAGCCAAGGGCGGACGACGTGTTTGGACGGCGTCCAAACTTGTCGCGGAAGGCATCGACGAAGCCGCGGACCTTGGCGCGCTTGACATCCGCCGAGAAGTGGGAGGCGATGAAGACACGCGAACGGTCGGTAATGGCATCACCGGCTGCGGTGAAGAGACCGTTGGATTCCCATCCATCCCCACCGAGAAACGCGAGCTTGGCATTCAGCTTTTTGGCGCAGGCAATCACGTTGCCGGCTTCGGAGTAGAATCCGGAGACCATGATGGCATCGGCCCGCGAAGCGCTGGCACTCTCGATGAGTTCATTAAAGTCGGTCGCGCCAGCTTTGTAATTCGCCTGATACACGATCTCGCCGCCCAATCCAGTGAACTTTTCGCGAAAGTATCGTGTGAATGACGCCGTGTAATCGTGCTTCTCTTCTGTGAGAATCGCGACACGGCGCAAATTGAGATCACTAAAGGCATATGACGCCAAACCGCCAGCCATATCGGGATCCAGGAAGCAAACGCGGTAAATCCAATCGCCGATCGATGAGATCTCGGGCTTAGTCGCCTCGGGAACCACCAACGGCACGCCAACTGCCTGAGCGGCGACTGCGGCCGCCGAAGTTACCATCGAAGTGTTGGAACCGACTATGGCGACCGGAGAGAACTGGCGGACGAGAGTCCGGACACCCTCAGCGGCAAGGATTGGGTTGGATTTGTCGTCGTAGACTTGCAGAGTTACCGGGCGGTTGTGAATTCCGCCCTCGGCATTGGCCTCTTCCACAGCGACATCGAGCCCCGCCAGGCACTCTTGCCCGAAAGCGGCGTCACGCCCGGTTAGGGACAGGACGGCGCCGATGACAATAGGATCGGTGGATTGCGCAATTACATCCGGAGCCAGCGCGAACAAAGCGGTCAATGTGACCATCAGTGTTGCGGCTACTCCCCGAACCAAACGGTAAGGGCGTTTCATGGGGTGACCTCCTATTAACTTCTCTACGCACAAGATCGAGGCCGTGATTGGTTTACGCAAGCGGGATTGTGCGTAGTCCCGTCAAAACCACTCTTCCATGTAACATGCCTGTGCGGGAAAGGCACGATCAAGCAGGTCGATAGCAGCCCTGGATCCGGTCAGGAGTCCAAGTTCCGCCAAGCGCGACGCCGACTTGTGGCCGCTGTACAGAACACTTAGAGTCTGAATGTCGGTCTTTACCACGGCGGCGGGTGAAGATGTCCCTGGTTTGGTAACCTTGGCCGCCCCACCGCTCCAGCGGATCCGCCACGCGCCTTCCAGCCAGGGACTCGTATCATCCGTTTTGACTTTGATGACGGCCTCGCCTGTGAGAGAGGGAGCGAACGGCCTATGCTCCATGGCACCTTTTATGTCAACGATCTTCAGCATCATTTTCGGCTTAATCGCGACGTCAATGCGTGGATCGACTAACCGCTCATGGATATTTACATCGGTCGGCAGGGCCCACCCGATCTTTTCGAATTGGTCGCGGTGTGAGCGGATGAACTTCATGATCATGTCGAAAGATCCTTGATCGGTCCAGACTGCCTGAACGATGCTGAGTTCGGGCGCGCGCCAGAGCTCCGGCGAATAGGAGACTGTTGGCTTGTCGAGGTGCGTTATGATGAACCCGACCGTTTCCTTGCCTTTCTTGATCAAGTAGTGATAACGGAGCCCGATGGGAGACCGGAAGTAACGAAAGTTCCAGTACTCATTGGTGCGTTTGACGGCGCCGACGTAGCGGGCGCCGAAACGCATGTGCAAAGCATCGAATGTCTTCCATTCCTTCTCGCCATTGACTTCAACGAGGAGGTATCCTTTCGGATCCAATGTCTTGATCGAGCTGGGAGTCACCTTGCATCGCTGATAATAGAAGACGTCGCCATAGCCCATGCGGGCGTAGAAGTCGGGCTGGAAGGGCGCGAGCACGGCGAGAGGGCGTCCCTCATCTCTCATTTGCTGATGTGCTCTGGTGATGAGCGACCTGGCCAAACCGGAATTTCTCACATCGGGAGATGATGTGACGGCGGCGATGCCGCCCATAGGAACGAAAGCGCCACCGACATTCATCTCATACGGGATGTACCACATGGACGCGACGAGGCGTCCGTTGTCGAATGCGCCCCATGCGCGATCGAGATGCGGGCCGACGAATGCCGCGTAAAACGCGGTATAGTCCCGCGGCATCGAGAAGCAATAGACGCAGAGGTCCATGTAGTCATCGAGCTCAGATCGGGATTTGAGATGGCGTAATGTGATCAGGGGCCCTTCAGTTAAGTTCACCTCTCCCTTTTGGGGAGAGGCCGTCCCGGCGCTTTTTGCCGGGACGGGTG
>JBKKDE010000368.1:0-6605 GCA_046708665.1 Candidatus Zixiibacteriota bacterium
GTCGATGCGCGAGCAGATGCGTGTCGCCGATTCGCGGGTGGCTGATGAGCGTCGCGCCTGGCAACAGGAAATGGAAAGTCGTGTCGGTGATGCCAAGGCCGAATTCGAATCGGCACGGCGCGAATCGGCGCAAGCTATCGCGCGAATTGACGAGGAGAATTCGGTTACTGTTGCGCGGATGTATCAGGAGCATGAGGCGGTACGCACGAAACTGGAGTCCGACCTCGCGCAAATTCGATCTGAATCCACTGAAGGGCTGACTGCCGCGCAGCATCAAGTCGACGTTGTGGTGGCGCGTCTCGAAGAATTGCGTCGGGCAACCGACGAAGAAAAGCGCCGCATGACCGAAGAGGCGCAGGCACGCATGGCCGCCGAACGCGCCCGTTACGATCAGGCGCTGGCGCAAATACGCACGCTGGAGTCTTCGCAGCAGTCGCTCGGCGCCCAACTTGAAGAGTTGAATAAGTCTCATGAGGGCGAACGCCACTCCTACGACCGCAAGATCGAAGCGCTCGAAGCACAGATAGTACGTGAAAAGCAGAGCGCCGCGACCGAGCACCAGAAGTTGCGCGAGAATCTGCAGCAACGCATTGCCGAGTTGGAGATGCTCCTCGCCGGTGTCGAACAGGAGCACGCACGGCGCATGACCGAGTTGCGTACCCAAGTGGACGAAGAACGCCATCATTCTGTAGACGAGCAACGCACGCTCAAGCAGGAGATTCAATCCTTGCGCATGGCCTTGGCCGATCAGCAGGCGCACTTTGCCGCCGAGCGGGATGGATTAGCCCACGAAGCCAAGCAGATCGAAACTCGCTATGTGCAGTTGCTTGAAGCCGAACGCGACTCACATGCGCGCGCACGCGAGGATTGGGAATCGACGCACGAAGCATCGCAGCAGATGCTGATGGATATGAAATTGGAACTTGAGAACACGCGTTTCGAGCAGGGGCTGGCTCTGGCGCGCGCGCACAACGAGACTGAGCAGGTTCGCGACGAGTACGAGGAGCGGCTTTCATCACTCTCCGATCAGGTAATGATGCTGGAGGAGGCGTTGATGGCGCCCCTACCCGGTATCTCAACCGAAGAGGAATTGGCCGACGAATTGCCGGTGGGCAAGATTGCACCTGTGGCAATTCAAGCGCCGCAACGGTTGGCGCGTGAACTGCACAGCGCCCTGCTCGAATGGGTGGCGCAGCAGGATCAGGATGAGTGGCATCTGGAGTTGGCCGCGCACGACACTCCGCATGTGGACATGGAATGGCTCGCTGAGCGTTTGGACGAGGCGCGTCGCACCTGCCGCGACAAGGGCGACACCGAGTCGATCGGGTTTGCCATACGTACTGCTTCGGGCGACGACCGAGCGACACTGCGCATGACCCGACTCTCTGCTACGGCCATGGATGACCCGGAAGCCGCGGAGGACGAAGAGGATTCGCTCGATGACCTTCCGCCCGCAGTTGGCAACGTGGCCCGTTGGCTCTACGACGGCGACGACCGCATCGGCATGGAGATCAGCTTCAGATCGGCGATTGTTGCTGACGACGAGGCACGAGACGAAGAACCCCACGACGACGAGATTCGGACGCATTCTCTCTCGGTGCTCGTAGTCGATGATCAGGTCGAGATGCAGGACATTCTGACCGACATGATCTCCAGTCTCGGACACGAATCTGCAATTGCCATCACCGCCAAAGACGCTTACGCGCGTTATGTGAACGGCGCGTTTGATGTTGTCTTGATCAGCGCCGATCTGCCGCAGGAAGAAGGACACACGTTGGCCCAGTGGGTCAAATCACACCGTGTCGAGATGCCGGTTGTGATGATGGCCGACGCCAGCGCCCGCGACACGATCAAGCTCGTCGACACAGTCCTTGTCAAGCCATTCGCCATCGAGCAACTGCACGAATGTCTGCTGACATTGACCGAGAGCAATTTCTCGGGGCATGTGTCGGTGAGCGGGTATGATGAGGGCGAAGGCGAGTAGGGGTTTCCAGTATGGATTGGCTGAGTGATCCCCAGGCATGGATTGCGTTTGCCACGCTGCTGAGTCTTGAGATTGTCCTCGGCATTGACAACATCGTCTTCATTTCCATTCTGGCGGGAAAGTTACCCGCCAATCAGCAGGCACGGGCACGTTTCGTCGGACTCGGGCTGGCGATGTTCCTGCGGGTCGGGCTGCTGTTTTCGCTCGCCTGGCTGATCGGTCTCACTGCTCCTCTGTTTACTATAGCTGGCAAGGCGATCTCCGGGCGTGACCTCATCCTGTTATTCGGCGGCCTCTTTCTCATCGCCAAGTCCACGCACGAGATTCATCAGAAGTTGGAAGGGGAGACCCACCACGAATCGACCCGCAAGGCGCCGTCATTCACCAGCGCGATTGTACAGATTCTGCTTCTGGATATTGTCTTCTCTCTCGACTCGGTCATTACCGCAGTCGGCATGACCAATCAGATCGGCATCATGGTTTCCGCAGTTGTTGTGGCCGTTCTCTTCATGATGGTGCTTGCCGGTCCGATCAGCCGGTTCGTCGACCGTCACCCAACAGTCAAGATGCTTGCCTTGAGTTTCCTGCTCCTCATCGGCGTAGTCCTTGTCGCTGAGGGTTGGGGCCGACACGTCGAGAAAGGCTATATCTACTTCGCGATGGCCTTCTCGGTATTCGTAGAAATGCTCAATCTGCGGCTCAAGAAACCAAAGGCGGCGCCGGTAAAGCTGCGCGAATCCTCGAAGACGTAACCAACCGAACAAATGAAAACCCCCTGCGGAATGGACAACATCCGCCGGGGGTATTTTTGGCGCTTCTGATTAGGCCTTCTTGACGTTGGCGGCCTGCGGTCCCTTCGGACCCTCCGTGACGTCATACTGCACACGGTCGCCCTCTTGCAAGCTGCGGAACCCTTCCGCCTGAATCGCCTGGTGATGCACGAACACGTCCTTGCTGCCATCTTCCGGGGTGATGAATCCATACCCCTTGGCGTCGTTGAACCACTTCACGGTACCTGTTGCCATCTTACACGTCCTTTGCTTCTTGGGAACGAAACGGCGTCCCCGTCCGCTGGCCAAATCGGCCGGTGAAACCAAACGAAATACGCTGTGGAAATTTGTCGAGGGGCATTAAGCGAATTTGGAGTTCTGGCCTCAAGGATATTGGTGCGATTCGTGCATATAATAACCGGGTGACTTATTTAGCGCAAGAGGGATTTTTGGGGGGAGTCGGGATTTTGCGGGCTCGGATGGGGCGCAATTACGTGAGGGAATGGGTGTCCGGAAGGGGAATAACAGATTCTCTGGATAAGCTTGGGGTTCGGTCGGCCCCAAACAAGTCAGGAGCCCCGAAGAGCGGGCTCCTGATCTACGAAGAGCATTAAGAGTTTGGCTGTTAGTTTGGACCAGTTCCTGGCGCTGGCGCCGGAGGAGTGGTCTTGGGAGCATCGTGGTAGTGCCCGTGCTCGGCGTTCCAGACTTTGCCGGCCGGAGCAGGTCCCGGGGGCTCGGGGGTGTTGGCACGTGCCGTTTGGGGCGCGTTTTGTTGCCCCGGTGACGGGATCTGGATCTGCTGACCCTGGCCCGGCGACACATTTATGGCATTGCTCGGTGCGCCACCAGCCGGAGCGTCATGCCAATGTCCATGCTCGGGTGACCAGACTTTTCCCGGCGGCGCCGGTCCCGGTTGCGGAGTTCCGGCTCCCTGCGACGCGGGCATGGCCGAATTGCGCACTGGAGCGGACCCTGCCGGTGCGGCGCTCGTGGGCGCGCTCATCGGACGGGTCGGATTTGCTTGCAACGGTTGAGTGGAATCTTGCGACATCATGGCTACTGCGGCAACGGCAACCACTGCGACGCCGATCCCGATGATGATGAGGTTTCGATTCTTCGAAGGGCCCGCATATCCGTCCGGGTGGCAGGCCTTCATTTTCTTACCGCTGCCGCAAGGGCAGAGGTCATTGCGTCCTGGCTGATCTGTCATGGTAAACCGTCCTCGTTTAAGGGCCGACGAAAGTGCGGGAATCACCTACACATCCCGCATCTTCCAGCGGTTATAAACCAAATCTGGACCGGGGTTGCAAGCACGATCGGACAGGATCGACAGGAGAAAAAGCGGGGAGGTCGCGGTGCTGCGATGGGGCGATCCGCAAGTGTATCAGGAGCCCGGCCTTAGGGCTCCTGATACGCGAAGCGTTGTGAATCCTCTTACTTCTTGATCCAGCGGATGCCGGCGTTGATTCGGTTCAGACTGAACAGATCGACTCCCTGATGTTCGATGAATCCGACCCAGTCCCCGATCGGCTTGGAGATGCCGTAGCCAAGGTTGATCACGCCCTCGGTGCGATCACGCTCGACACCTTCGCCAAAGCGAATCAGGCCGAGGCCGGTATACGCATACGGCGCGATGTGGTCAGTGCCAGGAATCGGACCGAAATTGTACATGGCATTGGCGACGATGAGGAATGACCCCTCATTCATGAATCCAAATGCGAGTTCAGGTATGAAACGCAGCGATCTGTTCTTGGCGATTGAGCCGATGTCGAGGCGAAGTCCGAGAATGGCCTGAGTTGGATCGTCCACTTGGAATCCGGCGTATGTGTGGAACACCTTCGGGTCATTCGTTTTCACCTCGGTGCCGTCGGCACCCTGGACAATCGTTGTCGATGACGACGGAGGAACCACGATTGTCTGCGGTGCGGTTCCGGGGGTAGCGGGCGCGAGTGATTTGAGCCGCTCGTCGATTCGCTTTTCCAAGCGATCTCCCAGCCGTTCCTCGAGATCGCGCGACAGCATTTCAATCCGGTCAGCATCGGACATAGTCGGGCTGGTCGGGGTCCGTTTGGTGCTATCCATCTTCCCCATGGAATGAGTCGAAGGATGGGACAGGATGCTCACTCCGCCTGGTTCGCCATAGCGAATGTAGATTTCACCGACCTCGGGAACTGGAATCGCGATGACTTGATCGCTCTTGTAGTTACGCGGCAAGAGCGAATCGGGTAACAGAAGATATTCCGGCTGATTCCGTCTTTCATGATCGCGAAAGCGGAAACGTCGCTCCGACGGACCGCGATTGTCGGGCCCGTAGTATTCGTAATCGTACCGATCGTCGTACCGATCGTCATCGTCTCGTTCATCCTCACTACGGTGGGTTGGTGGAGTTGCGGGTGTCCAACGCTCGCGGCCTAGCGCATCGACGTCGCCCTTGTCGGCTTGTTTCCCGCCGAAGAGGAATGTCAGTCCGGCCGAGTATGACCAATTGTGCAACAGTTCGCCAGGGTCGGCCAGTTGCGAATTCGCGGTCTCAGTGAATATGTAGTCACGGACTGCCGCATTGACACGCAGGTGGCGTCCAAGAGTTAAACCCAGCCCGCCTCCCGCGATCAGCATCGTACGGTCTTCGCGTTCATCGCCGGTTTCATCGCGGTAGTCACTGAGAAAATCGAGCTGTCCGGCACCGAGAAGTAAGTACGGAATCGCGCCCTGCCCGGTGTTGAGGTTGAATTGTGCCTCGCCGCCGTAGCTTTGGACATCTTCGAACGCGCCAAAGTCGTCGTCGATGCCACGCCAGTAGTAGCCACGCAATCCGACAAGCTGACCGAAGTTGAGGCCAGTCCGTACTCCTGCGAGAGTCTGATCCTCCAGGCCAGCGTCGGTGTCAAACTTGAGATTGCCAACGTAGAACTCAACCGGCCATGACGCCCCGAACAATCCGCCGTCATAGCGTGAGCGGATGGCACGATCGATGTCCGATTCTTCATCCGATGGATGCCCGCCCAGATTGAAGATGATGCCGCCTCCAACTGTCAGGTTGTGGCGGATCTCATTTCTTTCCGGATCGACAACATTCATGACGGGGCTGGGGTCGGGCATCAAGTTCCCACGATCCATGCGAAACATGACATCCTCGACATGGACTTGTGCCTGGAATCGATCGAGAAATGCGAAGCGTAGTCCGCCTCCGGCGCTCAACGCGATCGCGTCGAAATTGCGGCCCTCGTCCGGGCTGAGGTGGAGCACGCCGCCACCGACTTTGATGAAGGGGACAAAGTCCTGACCCAGGCCGAGACTCAACATCATGTCGGCTCCATAACGGCTGACACCAAGTCGCTGATCATGATCAAAACCCACGGGTTGCCCGCCGTACCGGATGTTGCGCAGGTCGGTGTCCACTTTGTCGTTGGTGAAGTAGTGCCCCTGCAGCGACACCAGCCGTCCGAAGTTGAGAGACAATCGTCCGCCGTAGACTGCTACATCTTCGAGCCCCAATTCATCATCCCACATCATGTAGTCCACGGTTGGTGCGAGGGAGTAGCTCAATCCCCTCGGGAACGCGAGAGCATCATGTGCGGATGCCAACAGGACTACGACCAGCGCAAATTGCACGGCAATTCTACCGCGTCTCAACATACCTTGCCAGCGGGAGCATCCAGTTCGTTCACAAGTCATGGTTTGCATCGCTTGCCCCTTCATTATGTGGTGGCACCGTAGCGCACCACGTTCGATATCCCCGCGAGGAATCCTCAATCTATCCGAGCCGAATCTCGCCACCCTCCCGAGTCTTAGCCGTGCGACCAAGACGTCACTCATGACCTCCATCCGGCGGCGCCGGTAGGGTCCAA
>JBKKDE010000369.1:0-4844 GCA_046708665.1 Candidatus Zixiibacteriota bacterium
GCAAAAACCTGTGATTATGAGGGTTACCGTTGCTGAGGCGGCGGTGAGTTTGCAGGCCCGGAAGACGGCTTGGGCCCATAGCTCAGTGGTTAGAGCTGCTGACTCATAATCAGTAGGTCCCAGGTTCAAGTCCTGGTGGGCCCACCAGATCGGGATCGCAAAAGGGCCAGGTCTCACGAAGTGTGGTTTGGCTTCGTAGTAGTAAAGGGACCGGTCGGACAAATCAAGGCGGGCGATTAGCTCAGCTGGTTAGAGCGTTCGGTTCACATCCGAAAGGTCACTGGTTCAAGTCCAGTATTGCCCACCACTGAAAGATCGATGATGGACAGATATCACAAGACACCACACAGTTCCGATCTCACACGCTTGCCGCGGACCGCGCAGAGTCCCGGCCTCGTCTCACGCGCGCACCATCACGGTGGGCGCGTTTTCTTTTCCGCGCAGGGACCCCGACAGTGACTATGGCGACTAAAGCGACGATGACCGAAGCCGTTGAACTCCTCCTGAAATTGCAGGGTCTAGATTACCAATTGGGTGAGCTGGAAAGATCGAAAGACTACCTCCCCGACATGATCGCCACGCTCGAAGGCGAGATCAAACAATCCCAGGTCGACCTCGCCAATTCGCGGGATCAACTCGAAGCCACGCGTCTCGAGAACAAAAGCCTCGAATTGCGCGTCAAAGACAAACAAGTCGAGCTCGAACGTCTGCAAAAGCAGATGATGGTCATCAAGACCAATAAAGAATACGACGCTCTCTCCCGCGAAATTGACCATGTGAAAGTCGATATTGGCGCCAGCGAAGAGGGCATTCTCTCCACCCTCGAACGCATCGAAGCTCTCCAAAACGAGATCAAAGAAAAAGAGGGTCAAGTCGCGCAGTTGTCCGAGACCAACGGCGCCCAGCTTTCGTCAATCAAAGGCGAGATGGACTCGGTCGGCGACAAGATCAAGATCAAGGAAGACGAGCGCAAAAACATCATCGTGCGGCTCGAAGATGGCATGGTGTCGATTTACGAACGTGTCCGCAAAGGCAAGGGCGGCGGCGCACTTGTCTACATCAAGAACCGCGCCTGCTCCGGCTGCTTCAAGACCCTGCCCGCCCAGCGTGTGCAGGAAATTCGACGCGCCGAACGCATCATTACCTGCGACTCTTGCGGACGCATCCTGATCTGGTCCGACGACGAATAGTGGCGGGCAAACACACGGCCAAAGCCGCCGTATCAGGGGCCAAATGAGACTGAGAGATTACACACAGCGTGTTGGGGGAACCTCCAACACGCTGTGCGCGTTCTGAGGCAAAACCAGAGGAAGAACGACCGATGAATCCAACGTCCACCGCATCGCAAAATGAGCCGGCTGTACGCGCCACCACCCATGCCGACCTTGTGTCGCCGCGCGACCGCATCCTCGGTGAGGCGCTTACATTCGACGATGTCCTGCTCGTGCCGGCCAAATCGGAAGTCATGCCGCGCGAGACCGACATTTCGACCAGCTTGGGATCGATGGTCCTGCCCATCCCGATTGTCTCATCCGCGATGGACACTGTGACTGAATCGAGATTGGCGATTGCGTTGGCGCGTCAGGGGGGGATCGGCACAATCCACCGCAACATGTCGATCAAGGATCAGGCCGCCGAAGTTGAGAAAGTAAAACGCTCCGAAAGCGGCATGATCAATAACCCGATAACGCTCACCTCCGATCGTCCCCTGCGCGAAGCGCTTGAAGTCATGCGCCGATTCTCGATTTCTGGTATACCGGTAACTGAGGGTGGACGTCTGGTCGGCATCATCACCAACCGCGACATGCGCTTTCAACAGGATCTGTCCGTCGCCATTGGCGATGTGATGACCAAAGCTCCGCTCATTACCGTGCGCGAAGGAACCGATCTCAATCTCGCTCAGGAAATCCTTCACAAGAATCGCATCGAGAAACTCCTGATCGTCGATGATGCCGGCAATCTGCGCGGCATGATCACGGTCAAAGACATAATCAAGAAGGGACAGTATCCCCACGCTTGCAAAGACGACCGCGGACGACTTCGGGTCCTCGGAGCCGTTGGTGTCGGGCCTCATGAAGGCATCGCACGCGCGCAGGGGCTTGTGGAGGCGGGAGTCGATGGCATCTGCATCGACACCTCGCACGGTCACACCAAGTCGGTGATGGAGACCGCCCAGAAAGTCAAATCGATGTACCCAGACGTGCTGCTCATCGTCGGCAATGTCGCCACACGCGACGGCGCGCACGATCTCATTGCCTCCGGCGCGGATGTCATCAAAGTCGGCATCGGGCCCGGGTCGATCTGTACCACGCGTATCGTGACCGGATCCGGTGTGCCGCAACTCACCGCGATCATGGATTGCTGCGAAGAAGCCGCGAAGACCCGCACCGCAGTCATCGCCGATGGCGGGATCAAGTACTCCGGCGACATCACCAAGGCGTTGGCTTCCGGCGCATCGGCAGTCATGATTGGTTCGCTCTTCGCGGGTACCGAAGAAGCGCCTGGAGAGAAAGTCCTGCTCGAAGGACGTTCCTTCAAAGTGTATCGCGGAATGGGGTCGATCGGCGCCATGGCTCAAGGTGCGCGCGACCGCTACTACCAAGCCGATGAAGAGCTTTCGAAGTTGGTTCCGGAAGGCATTGAAGGACGTGTCGCGTACAAGGGCGAATTGGCCGAGACCATCCACCAATTGATTGGCGGCCTCCGCGCCGGAATGGGCATTTGCGGCGCTCCCGATGTCCCGACACTCCAACGCACCTCACGATTTGTCCGAGTCACTTCGGCGGGATTGCGTGAAAGCCATCCGCACGATGTGGCGATCACCAAAGAAGCGCCGAACTACCCACGGGCGTAGTTGACGTGCGGTCTATGGGTTTCCGAACACATTTCTGCCCGAATTTACTTCGCTTTTCACCTTTGCGCCCGATTTTGCCGTAGTATATTGTCAGCGCGACGCTGTCCGGTGATTCCACCCGGGGCGTTGCCTCTCCTCGCAAGTTATTGTTGTTTGGTTATATAACCCTCAAGAGAAGAGTGATAAGGAGAACTACGGATCGGTGGGTGAGACGGCCGCGTCCCGACATTAGTCGCGGATGAGGAAAGTCCGGGCTCCACAGAGCAGGGTGCCAGCTAACGGCTGGGCGGAGTAATCCGACGGATAGTGCAACAGAGAACTACCGCCCCCCGCGGCTTCGGCCAACGGGAGTAAGGGTGAAAAGGTGGTGTAAGAGACCACCGGCATCACGGGCAACCGCGATGGCCGTGTAAACCCCACCCGGAGCAAGGCCAAGCAGGGAAGAGGTGCTGCTCGCACCGTTAATGGAGAGAGAAATCGAACCATGAGATTCCCGGGTCGGCTGCATGATCGCGTTGGCAACAACGCGACTCAGATCAATGGCCGTCATGTCTGCTTATGGTGAGCGAAGTCGAACCACTTGTGGTCGACCGTCTCATCATGGGCACCCCGTGCTTGCAGATAACAGAACCCGGCTTACGGCTCACCGATCCGAACAATTTCCTATCCTCGCACAGAGGCACATTTGCTACAAGCACAATGGGAGTTTTCCAAAACTCCCAACGGCGAGACGGCGCGTCACATCTCGGACACGTGCAAGCTGCCCATGCCGATCTCGTCGCTTCTGATGTCGCGGCAGATTGACACACCCGAACGCGTCCGCCAATTCTTCGAACCGCGTCTCAATGAACTCGCCGATCCCTTCATCCTGACCGGGATGGACAAAGCGGTGGACCGTCTGGTACGCGCCATGCGCGAACGCGAACGCGTCATGGTCTACGGCGACTACGATGTCGACGGCATCACTTCGACTTCGCTCATGTATCTCGTGCTCAACCGTCTCGGCGCCGAAGTCATCTACTACCTGCCGAACCGATTGATCGAGGGCTATGGCCTCTCGCCGGATGGCATCGACTACGCGGTCGAGCATGGTGTCGGTGTGATTCTCACCGTTGACTGTGGGATAACAGCGGTTTCCGAAGTCGAATATGCCCGTTCTAAGGGCATCGAAGTCATTATCTCCGACCATCATCAGCCCGGCCCCGAACTGCCGTTGGCCTCAGCGATCATCAACCCGAAGCTCATCCCACCCGGAACCCAGATCGATGATCTGTGCGGAGTGGGCGTGGCGTTCAAGCTTGCCCAGGCGCTTTACCGCGCACTCTCGCAGGATGAAGCGGAGCTTGAAGAGCATCTCGATCTGGTCGCGCTTGGAACTGCGGCGGACATTGTGCCGCTGACAGGCGAGAACCGCATCATTACCAAGTATGGTCTGCGTCAGATCGAACGCTCCAACAAACCCGGACTCAAGTCGCTGTGCTTCGTTTCAAGTCTGATGGGTCGCTCGATTACCACCGGTCAGATCGTCTTCGTGCTCGCGCCGCGAATCAATGCAGTTGGGCGTCTCGGCGATGCCAAGACCGCCGTACGGCTATTGACTACGCGCGATGAGGGTGTCGCCAGCGAAATCGCCCATCACCTTGAAAGTGAAAACCAAAAACGCAAGAAGCTCGACGAGGAAACACTGCGGCAAGCCCTTCAGCAGGTCAAACGCAACTTCGATCCTGAACGCGACCGCGCCATTGTCCTCGCCAACGAGGGCTGGCATCAGGGTGTAATCGGGATCGTCGCATCACGTTTGGTCGAACGCTTCCATGTTCCGACTGTCATGATCGCCATCGACAACGGCGAGGGGAAGGGGTCAGCACGCTCGATCGCCGCATTCGATCTCTACGATGCCTTTCGCGAGTGCAGCGACCTGGTCCTACGCTACGGCGGCCACAAGTATGCCGCCGGTATGTCGATCGCGCAGGACAAGATCCCGGCCTTT
>JBKKDE010000370.1:0-11573 GCA_046708665.1 Candidatus Zixiibacteriota bacterium
GTCTCCCTCAAGTCGACTTCCAGATGCTTCAGCGTCGATTGTTCTCGCCAGACTCGGGTAAAGACGCACGCTGGTATCACAACGGTTATGTTAGTCACTCTTCGCGGTTTTCGCATTTCGAAACACGCTCGCCAAAGGTGGGCGATACGACGGGTTTGAAAGACGAGAGACACTACGCGACGGCCGATCACTCGGCGTCATTCAGCTTTCAACAAAAGCTGCTCCGCTACATCAATGTCTCGCCGAATGCCTCATTGCAGGAAACGTGGTATTACGTGTTCAATTCGCGCCTGGCGAGTGAGGCGGGAGTCACGCCTGAGGATGCGGCGCGGCGCCTGTCCGGATCGATGGGAGTGTCGGCCAGCACCAATTTGTATGGGTTTATCAATCCGCGATTCTGGGGACTCTCGACTGTCCGTCACACGATGAGCCCGCGTGTGAGCTATGCATTTATCCCTGCGGTGGTTCGGAATGATGAGTACAGGTCATTCACTGGAACCGGGGGAGGTTCGGCCCGACGTACTCAGATTGTAGGGCTATCGTTGGCAAATATCCTGGATGCCAAGCTTGGCGAGGGAGAGGCAGAGAAGAAACTGACCCTGCTCAATTTCGGGCTGGGGACGAGCTACAACGCCGAAGCGGTGACGCGCAAGTGGAGCAGTCTTTCGGGGAATGCTCGTACCAACATCGGCAATCTGGACCTGGCGACCGATGCAACTTGGGATCTCTACAATCAGCAGACTCTTGACTTGCAGTGGACCAATCCAACTTTGACCAATTTCGGGATTTCCGCAGCGACCAGTCTGCGGGCTGGAATCTCGCCATTCACAACTGTGACCGCCATTGGGGAAGATTTCGACCGCGAAGACACGACATCGGCACGTGAAGAGATTCCATTCAACGCGTCAGTATCGTATCGCTATTCCGAGTCACGCGGATTGACGTCGACCTCCAAGGATCACTGGATCGGTTGGCGCATCGATCTGCAGCCGACGGCCAATTGGACTGTGAACTATCAGCAAACATACAATTGGGCGCGTCACGCTGTCACCGACCAGCGATTCGAGGTTACACGCGATTTGCACTGCTGGGAGATGCGTTTTCTTTGGGTCCCGACCGGTTCAGGAGCTGGGTACTATTTCCGCATCAACGTTAAGTCGCTTCCCGATCTGCGCTTGGAACGTTCCGAAAGCGGAGTACTGGGCGCGTTCGGGCGTAAATTCTGATCCCGAATTTCATTGACAGTCTCGGCGTTCTCGCCTTGCTTAACCCTCGGTTTTAGGGGAAGGCGTGAATTCGCAAGAATCCGCCTTGGGGAAAGGGACACCTGCCATGCGCTTATTCTCCGCGCTGACGTATCAGCGTAAGAATGAGATCCTTGGATTTCTACTGATCGTGCTCTGCCTATTCGTGTGGCTGTCGATGTTCACACACCAGGCAGAGGATGATACGTGGATCGTTGCCGGCTCCGACGCGGAGTGGGTGGACGGCTACAATCCGCATAATCTGGCCGGCGCTGTCGGGGCGATCATCTCGTACGGCCTGTACGAGTGGTTCGGATTTACCGCATACCTTCTGACCTTGCTGGCAGGGGCAATCGGGGTATATCGATTCCTCTCGGCCCGTCCGACAAAACCGGTTCTATACTCCGTCGGTGCGTTCCTCTGGTTCTTCCTTCTAGGCGTGATCGTGGATCTGTCCGCTGCCGGCCGCGACGAAGAATGGGCAGGCGGGCTCGGCACAGTCTCGGGTTGGCTCGGTCGCAGTGTAGCTTCAGGAACTGCCAATCTGCTCGGAGTTGTAGGCGGGGGACTGATTCTCGGTTCGGCGCTTTTAGGCGGGTTCTTGCTCGTCCTGCCATGGGACAAGATCAAACTCCCGGAGACAAAAAGGCCCGCACGTTCCGTTAAGTCCGCAAAGTCCGAGAACCGATCGTCCAGGGAGAAACAGCCATCGATGCTGTCCCGTCGCTTTACCGCAATCGCGACTGCAATTGCCGGGAAGTACCGGGGTTGGCGTACGTCGCGAGCGGAACGTCAAAGTGCCGAAGCCGAGTTGGAATTACAGCGCACTTCCGCGAAGCGGACGAAGAAGACTCCGGAGGCGCCAGCGGTCGATCCCAATCTCGCTTTACCCGATTGGGCAAAGTACGAGCCATCCGCCCCGGTGACGGCCCCCAGCCCGGTCGAGCAGGCGGAAGCAATTGTGGCGGAGCGGTTCGCCGAATCGGATGTTCCACGCTCCCGACGAGTCGTCAAGATGGTGCGTCCCGCCGGTAACGGGGATTATCAGTTTCCGTCGTTGGAGCTTCTCGATGAGCCCCCTGCCAAACGCAAGAAGCTGGAGGCGGTAAGCAACGGTGCCGAGTTGTTGGCCAAAGCACTCGCGACATTTGACATTGGTATAGATGGTCCTATCGAAACCTTGCCCGGACCTGTGGTTACGCGGTACGAATTTCGCCCGGC
Source organism: Candidatus Zixiibacteriota bacterium (assembly GCA_046708665.1). GTDB lineage: Bacteria > Zixibacteria > MSB-5A5 > WJJR01 > WJJR01 > JACQFV01. The sequence continues at coordinate 2,466 of JBKKDE010000370.1, forward strand.
GCCCGGAGTGAAAGTCAATCAGGTCGTCGGGTTGGCTGATGACTTGGCGTTGGCACTCTCCGCATCGCGTGTCCGTATTGTCGCTCCGGTCCCCGGTAAGGCAGCTGTCGGAGTCGAGGTACCCAATCGTGATCCCGCGATGGTGCCGTTGGCACAGATTGTCGGGAGCGACGAGTTCGCAAGTTCAGACGCGATCTTGCCACTGGCGCTCGGTGAAACAATCGACGGTCAACCATTTGTCGCAGACTTGGCGGCAATGCCCCACTTGTTGATCGCAGGCGCCACAGGATCGGGGAAAAGTGTCTGCATCAATGTCATCATCTCGTCGATCCTGTTCCGCCATCACCCCAATGATGTCCGATTGCTCTTCGTCGACCCCAAGCGTCTCGAGTTATCGGTTTATTCGGGCATTCCTCACATGGAACGACCGGTGGTGACACACCCGCGTGGGGCCGAGCGGTTGCTGGCAGATGCCGCGCGCGAGATGGATGATCGCTACAAGACGCTGGCCGGCTTGGGCGTACGGAATATCGCGGACTACAACAAGAAGGCACCCGAAAATCAGAAGCTTCCGTACATCGTCATCGTCGTCGATGAACTCGCAGACCTGATGATGAGCCAGTCGGCAGCGCGTATCGAACTTTTAATAACCCGGCTGGCGCAAATGGCGCGGGCGGTCGGCATTCATCTCATACTGGCCACCCAACGTCCATCTGTTGATGTGATAACCGGCTTGATCAAAGCGAACTTTTCCTGCCGCATCGCTTTCCAAGTCGCGAGCAAGATCGATTCGCGGACAATCCTCGACGTCAACGGTGCTGACAAGCTGCTCGGGCGAGGAGATATGCTCTACCTGTCACCGGGTGTGGCAGAGCCGGTACGTGTTCACGGCGCCTACATATCCAACGCGGAAACGTCGTCGATCGTTGACTTCCTTCGTGCCCAGAATGTCGCTCCAGAAGCGCTCGCCGGCTTCTCGGCGACCGTGGAGCCAGACTCTGGACCGGAAGGCGAGTCGGATGAGAGCGATCCCGACACCGTGGGCAGCGACAAGCTCTTCCAGGAAGCTGCGGAAGTGGTCATTCGGCACAAACAAGGGTCAGTATCCCTGCTGCAACGCCGCCTCGGAATCGGGTACCAGCGTGCCGCCCGCCTAATCGACAAACTCGAGGAGTCGGGTATTGTCGGGGCCTACGACGGTAGCAAAGCCCGCGAAGTCCTCTGGTCCGTCCAAGACTACGAGGATAAGTTCGCCAAGACTCAAAACTAAGCTGCTGCAGGGCAATTGGTTGCGCGAAAAATTTCCTTCCGCGGAAGTTTTCGGGGCTCAAACCACGCTCGTGAGTATTATATTCATACGTCCGGTCAAACCACTCCCTTAAGGGTATCCACCTCATGATGAGAGAGAAACTGTTCGACATTTGGGCACTTGTGTATCCGACAGCACTTCGGCTATTCGGCGCACTCTTGATTGTCTCGGGTTTGAGTGGACACTCTGGATCGGTCGCTCTCGCCTGCGAGGCAGATTCTGTTCTTAATCTCTTTGAAGGAAGTCTGCCGACTGACCAAGTGACAAAGGTCAGCTACCTCAAGCAAGCGCGGTCGCTTCTCTTTGGGGGGCGTCCCTCCGAGAAGGGTACGCTCTGGTTAGGACCCCCGAGTCGGTACAGAATTGAAGCGGGTCGCCAAACCATTGTTCGCGGGACCGACACACTGTGGAGCTACACGCCGGAGACTAAGCAGGTGACACTGCGCGTTGGCGGACTCGACTCTTTGGAGTTTGGGCCAGCCGGATTCTTTGGTTCGCTACGAAAGGACTTCCTGCCCGTCGACTGCGGTGATGACACGCTTGACGGCAGAGCGTATTGGCGAGTGCGACTCGCAGCCAAGACTGAGACTGCGGCGATCCAGCGGCTGACATTGTGGGTGAACCCGACGACGCATCGCGCCTACATCGCCGAGTACGTGGATTACAACGAAGAGAGTGCACGCCTTACGTTTTCAGACTACCAGACCGAGAAGCCAACTGCCGCGAACCGATTCGCGTTTGTCTATCCGAACGATGTCGAACGCATTGTCCTCCCGGCGGTCAAATCCGGCCAGGCACAGGATGAGGGAGAGTAGTTCTGAAGCCGTTGCCGCTCCACAGCGATCATCAAACTCCGTCGGTTGCTCCCGGTAGCCGTGGACGTGTGTATCTGCGCACCCTCGGTTGCCCGAAGAATGAGGCAGACGGCGCGGCGATGATTCGGCATTTGGAGTTGGCGGGCTGGACAATTGTCGACGATCCAGCGCTCGCTGATGCTGAGATCGTGAACACATGCGGATTCATCGAACAAACAAAAGCCGAATCCCTCGACGCTATTTGGGAGGCCGTCGGACGTAAAGATCCTGGTTCAGACCGACGTCTAATCGTGACAGGATGTTTGGCACAACGTTACTCCGGACAGCTTGCATCAGAGATTGAAGGACTCGACGCAGTTGTTGGGTTCAATCGTCCCGATTTGATTGAGCAGGCATTGACAGCCCCAAAAGCGACTGGCGCTCCCGCCTGTTGGGTGGAGAAGCCCGATGCGGTTTACCGTGAGCACCCGACGACATGGGTTTTCGATGCCACTCACCCTGCACCGGTCTCGGCCTATATCAAAGTTGGAGATGGCTGTGACAATGCTTGCCGCTTTTGTGCAATTCCGCTAATTCGGGGGAAATTGCGGTCACGGACTGCAGAGGCGATCGTTAACGAAGCACGCTCTCTGATCGACCATGGCACGCGGGAAGTCATTCTCGTGTCGCAAGATACCACATCTTGGGGGCTTGATCGTAACGATGGCATGGGCCTTGCCCAGTTGCTACAGCAACTGGACGCCATTGCCGGTGACTTTTGGATTCGCATCATGTATGCGCATCCCGCGTTTCTCACGCCCGATCATATCGCGGCTATTGGTGATTGCGAGAAAATCGTTCCCTATCTGGACATGCCACTTCAGCACATTTCGGATCGAATGTTGAGAATCATGAATCGTCACACAACACGACAAGAAACGCAGGAAAAGATCGATGCTCTTCGCCGTGCGCGTCCGGGAATCGCACTTCGCACGACATTCATCATAGGGCATCCCGGTGAAACCAAGTCCGACTTTGCTGAACTATTGTCGTTTGCTGGAGAGAATGCGTTCGAACGCTTGGGTGGGTTCATCTACTCTGCTGAGGAAGGTACTCCGGCGGCGCGCTTCCGCGCCCGCGTGCGTCCGAGAGTCGCGCGCGAACGGCTCGACCTTCTCAATGAGGCGTACGACCGCTGGTCTTCTGACCACTCCGTCGACCGTATTGGTCAGTCAATGCGGGTTCTCATCGAGAATCGAACAGACGAAGGTGAGTGGGAAGGACGCTCGATGTTCGACGCGCCAGACATTGATGGGCGCGTAGTGCTTGATTCGGGTGCGGTTGGGCTTCCCGGATTCTACGATGTAACTATTGAACGCGCCGACGGCGTTGATCTCTTTGCCGTTCCGGCGCACCAAAATGCTGTGAGGGTCATGGAGAGTGTTTCATGAAGACACACAGCCCGGTTACAAGCAGACGTGGTATTCTGGTAGGTCGCCCGCTGGTTGGCGCTATGTTACTGGCGTGGGCACTATCGTTGGTCGGCTTTGTGCACTTGTTCCAGCAGAATCAACAACTTGCCCATACGGTGCAATCGCAGCAAGATGCGTTGATGTCGCAGAACGAGCAGCTTGTTGCTCTTCAGCAACGATTGCGCATCCTTGAAGCGGTTGAGGCCATGCAGAGCAATCTGACCCCGGATGAGGAAGTGCATCTGACTCATCAAGTCTTCCGATACAGCGAGGAGAATGATGTCGATCCGCTTCTGATTTTGGCTGTGATCCGGGCGGAATCGCGGTTTTCGACGCGGGCCATCTCACCCATGGGCGCCATGGGTCTCATGCAGGTGATGCCTGCTACTGCCCGTTTTATCACCGAGCAGCGTGGTTGGAGCTGGCCGGGCGAGAGTCGGCTGTTCGATCCCTCGTTCAATATTCGTCTGGCGACCAGCTATCTTTCCGACCTCTTGAAGAAGTTAGGAAGTGTCGAAGAGGCGCTAATTGCATACAATTGTGGAGAGGGGACAATGCAGCAGTTGAGAGCCAGCGGTCTACCTCTGCCACGCTCCTATGCGAGGGGCGTGATGTCCACATATGATCGATTACAACGCCGCTATGGCACTTCGGATAACGATTCGTATCCCCTGTTCATGCGCGAGTAGGTTCGTTCTACTTCTGGCAGCACTACTCAGTTTAACGCCAGTGGCGACTGCCGACCCCACTGACAGCGCACGTGTTGGAGCCCCGCAAAGTCATCAGGAGTTTGTGGATTCGTGCCTCCGTGAATTGTCCAGACACGTCGTCTCCGGCTTCACCCCGCACCGGACGTCGCCGTTGCTGATAGTACCCGACTCAATCGGCGACCCAGCGCGAACAATTGCGTCGGAGCTTACTCTCGCTCTCTCTGAGCGCGGGCTGCTCATTCGTGAGGACAGCGCCGCGTCTACCGAGGATGGGAACTGGAGCGTGCGCTACTCACTATCACCGATCCAACTCACGCTCACCGAGCCGGAACGGCGAGAATTTCTGGGGAAAATTTGGGTCAAGCGTACTCTTCACGCAGAGCTTGATATGACAGTCCAGGACGTTTCCCTGGGTGATGTCGTCTGGGCTGGCGCGGCCGACTCGACCTATTTCGATTGGATTCCAAAAAACGCTCTCAAATCTCTCGAGAGTCCGGACCTAAAACCAAAGGTTCCAGCGACCGGATGGGAAAAAGCGAAGCTGCCGATCATCATCGGCGGCGGCGTACTGGCTGCGGCGATACTGGTGCTGGCTCTGAACTAAACCAACTCTCTTGACTCGGCCAGCGGGATCGTGCGTTAATAGCGAAACACAAAGTGACAACGATGAAGATATCTATTGGTCAGAGATCCAATGTACTTCGTACCGCTGTTGGTCTTGTGTGCCTTGCCGGCACGCTACTCGTAATTGCCGCGTGTGGCAGCAGTGTACCTTCGCCGATCAGTACTGACTCGGCCGCCGAATTGTACACCCGGGCCAGGGCCCACTACGACAACGGCGATTGGGCGAAAGCCAAAATTGTATATGAGTCGCTCATCTACAGCTACCCTGGGGCTGCAATAGTCGATTCGGCACAGTTTCTCCTGGCCATGTGCAGCTACAATCTCAAAGACTATATCGTTGCCGCCGACGAATTCCGCCGGTTGCGTGCACGCTATCCGAACAGTCCTCTTGTCGACGAGGGCGATCTGTTGCGGTGCCGCTCGCTCATGCGTATAGCTCCGAAGAATGCCGCGCTCGACCAGGAGAAAACGCGTGAGGCAATCACCGAACTGGCCCTATTCAAGGACAATCATCCGCTGTCACCCAATCTCGCAGTCGTGGATTCGCTACTCGCGGACGCGTACGAACGGTTGTCGCGACGCGACTTTCGCACGGCGAATCTCTATCAACGTCTCGGCCGCTACGAAGCTGCCCGCATCTACTTCCAGCAGGTGATCGACAACTACACCAGTTCGCCTTATGTGCCGGATTGCCTGTTCAATATGGCTGAGGGATTCCGTAAACAGGATTCGACCGATCGCGCCTTGGAATACTATGAGAAGATGCTCTACCTGTTCCCTGATGCCGAGAACGTCGATAAGGCGAAAAAGCGAATCGCCGACTTGGCGCAATCGCGCGATACCGCGAACGCGATTGAATAAGCGCGAGTCTCACTGCCAGCAGTTCGAACCATGCCTCAAGTCATCGGCATTTATGGCGGCTCATTCGATCCGGTTCACAATGGACACGTCCAAATTGCCGAAGCCGCGCTGAGCCAACTCCGGCTCGACGTGTTACTTTTCATTCCCAACGCCCGCTCTCCGCTGAAATTATCCGGCCCATCTGCGTCGTTTCAGGATCGCGTTGCCATGCTGCGGCTGGCCATCCGTGATTACGATTCGTTCCAGGTATCGGACATTGAAGGGCGTCGCGGGGGAACGTCGTACACGGTGGACACGCTGCGCGTTCTGTCTCAAGAGTACCAAGGGGCGCGGTTTTATTTCATCGTCGGTTCTGACGCACTGCGAGAATTGCATCTGTGGCGCGAGCACGAGGAGATCCGTGAGCTCACGCGGCTTGCATTCGTTGTCCGTCCGGGCTCCGAATCGGCTTCGCACGACCTCGGCGATACGCAAATCACATTGGATCCCATGGACGTTTCATCGACTGCTGTTCGTGACCGAATTCGGAACGGGCTCCCCATTGATGGACTTGTCCCTAGCGCCGTCGCCGACTACATCGCAGCACGCCGGCTCTATTCCGCTCGCGGTCAATACCTGCGCTAACCCGCTTGATTGCACAACACCCCCGCTGTATACTCGATTCGAGGCAATCGTATGGCGTCACGCAACGTCATTATTCTACAATTGCGCAATCCGGTCGGTAAGGAAGAACCCCTGCCCGTCCTGCGCGTCTACGACGACATTCACATGTTGCGGCTGAAGCGTGCGTTTTTTGAAGACACGCTGCAGCAGGCCGCACGTGTCGAGAACGCCGACATCAAGATCGCCGTAGCGCCACCGTCGCGAAGTGTCTGGGGCAAGGATGCCATTGCGAGTCTGGCCAAACGGTTCCCGGAAGAACGTGCATTTGCCAACTTGGGGGCGCGTACGGAAATCATCGGACAGGGAGTCGCGCCGATTGAAGAACGAACGGCTGAAAACTTGAGCATGGCCTTGTCGGCCGGATACAAGAATATCCTGCTGATGAGCGGCTACGTTCCGACTGTGCACGCGGAGCAACTTGCGGGAGCATTGGAGTATTTGTCGAAGCACCCCATTATTCTGGGCCCGACGATTGAAGGCGGATGCTATCTGGTGGGACTTAGATCCGATTGTCCCGAGGCTGCTTCCTTGGTATCCATCGGTACCGATACATCGTACCGCGATTCGACCGAGGCCTTAGGTAAGAAGAAGCTCAAGTGGCAGGAGATCGATTTGTCCTATGATGTCAGCCATCAGGAGGACATTGAGTTTATCGTGCGTGAAATCAACCACGCCCGAATTACCGGTGATGAGGAAATCGGCCTCTGCACCGAGTCCATACTGTCCGAGTTCATGAACGAACCGGAACGAAAGCCACAGGCATCAATCAACGGTCGTAAGCGATCCGGCAACGAAGAATGACACCGGGGCCTCGGCCCCATTTTACTTTTTGAGTCGAGAAGGACAGACAACTATGCCGACGTATTGGGAAGACTTGAACTGGGCGGAGTTTCAAGAACGAGTGCCGGCGCAATGGCACATCGCGATACTTCCGATCGGGACAATCGAAGCGCACGGAGTGGGCCCGCTGGGCACAGACAACATGATCCCGATTGATCTGGTCAAGCATATTGCCGATGACCTGGGTGCGTTGATCTGTCCACCAGTTCACTACGGGCAAGTGCGAGGGCTGGCGGGGTACCCTGGATCAATCGCAGTTGATGAGGAAGTGCTGGGAGAGTACTGCACTCAGGTATTCAACAGCATCGCGGCATGGGGGCTGGACACGATTATCGTGATCAACGGTCACGGTGGGAATACGTCCACATTGAAGAATTCCGCATGGGAGGCGCATCATGCCACCGGTGTCAAGATTTTGGTGGTTGATTGGTGGACTCTCGCATACTCGGTGTGCGCGGAGGTATTTGGACAGACCGGTGGGCATGCCGGAACTGATGAGAGTGCCTACACGATGGCCATTCGCCCGGACACGATCCACGCAGACTGGTACAAGGACGGCATGACGTTCACGTTCGAGGACGGCATCACGGCCTATCCGATCCCCGGCCCTGTCATAACATTCAAGAAGGGAGAGGGCGCCCCGGTATTCGATGTGGAAAAGGCGAAGCGCTACCGTGATGGCGCCATTGCCAAGGTGCGCGATTACTGCAAAATGGTGCTCTCGAAGTGGGAGTCGTTGGGGATATGAGTTGCGAGCTATTACGACTATTACGAAAAAGGGCCGGTCAGTGACCGGCCCTTTCGTTTGAATTCAAACTTCGTCCTCAGATACGGTAGCCGAATGTCGCAAACAAGCGACGTGTCTTGTATTCAGCGTTGTACGTCCCGGGATCTTCGTTGCGGAGTTCGTACCCACCGTGGACATAGGCGAGGTCGAGCGTCATCACGCGATCGATCAGAAATCCGATGCCGGCGGTCAAGTACTGCCGCTGCTTCTCGATATACTTCTCATCAACGGGCAGTGGATCGCGAAAGTAACCTGCGCGCACTGTCATTCCTTGCTCGGGGAAGAGGAATTCTCCGCCCAATTGGATGCTTACGACTTCGCTCAACTCGTCTTGAATAAACCGAACAGCGTCGTTCTCTTCGGCATCAAGTGCCGGATCGTCGTAATCAAAGTCCATCTGCGTCCAGTCGGTGTAGCGGAAGTCGGCGGCAAGGTTGGCGCGCGAGAACGATCCCGCCATCCCGAAGCCGAAGACGAAAGGGCGGGTCACGTTGTAGGTGGCAAATCCTTCTTCAACAAAGTCCCATGCGAAGTTTGAATTCAGGGTGTCAATTGAGCTCACAAGCGTGGACACCTCGTCAGCATTCAAGATTGTTGGCGTTTCGATTGTTAGCCCCGCTGAGAGGCTGGGTGAGACATTGAACGAAACGCCACCAGCCGCCGAAACTCCGACGTAGTCAATTTCGATGAGTTGATCTTCTGTGTAATGAATCGCGGAATTGGTGGCGTCGCGGCTGTCCCAACGGTATTCGTCTTTACCTGTGAGCAAATGCAGAGCGGCGCCAACTGAGAGGCGTGGTGAGATATCGACGGCACCACCGGCGGACCATTTCCACATTCCGCCTGTCTCGATTTCGCGACCCCGGAATGCGCCGTCGTCGCCGCCCGCATCATCGTACGTCACGCCGAACGCGCGGTCATAGGAATTGATGCGGTGTAAACCGAACGCAAACACAAGAGATCCACGGTATGTCGGAACCGGAACCGCCAATGATAGGGCATTGATTCGGGTTTTGGAGATGTCGCTGCCGTCGGTGAACACATCGCC